>JAACEJ010000405.1 GCA_011682565.1 Actinomycetota bacterium
GCCCGGGAGCGGGATGTGTTGTTTGTAAAATAAAACAGCTTTTTTCCCGCACTGAGAACCTTTTGTACGAATGTGTGAGATTGTGGAATGGGCGTATTTTCCAAATAAATCGTACCGTCCAAATCGCAGACGACGGCTTTGCATTGTGTGAAGAGGTCAATGTTTTGAGGAATCATAAGTTTTCCGTTCTTTAGCATTTATTCGCCAAATTCACCGCCCAAAGTGTTCACAATATTTTTAGCCGGATACCCCTTGGCCCTCCACCAGCCGCGCGAACCTTCATATTTAAAAGCATTTTCTCCATTGCTCAGCCACACATGGATACGTGTTTCATTATTACCGTAATCATAAAAAGCAGCAATGTCATCATTGCCGTCGCTGTTAAAATCGCCGGAAACAACACCGGCAATCCGACTTGCATCGTAGCCGCGCATGCTTTCCCACCATCCGGCTGATTTCTGATAGTTAAATCTGCTGCCGCCGTTGTTTAGCCAAACATGAATTCTTGTTATGCCGTTGCCATAGTCATAAAATCCGGCCAGATCGGTAAATCCGTCACCATTCCAGTCACCGGCAACGGAGCGCAATATTTTGTTTCCTTCATAGCCGCCTTTTTTGGTGCTGAACCAACCGTTTGAACCCGAGTATTTGAAGGAATTCATACCTGTATTAATCCATGTATGGATTCTGGTGTCGCCGTTTCCATAGTAATAAATTGCAGCAATATCCGAAAAAACTTGTTCAGCATCATTTGTCTTTTCTTGCGTGGAATTGATCACTTGCGCCGTGTTGTTTGAGGGATATATTACAATAAAGCCGATAATGACTGAAATTGCCAGAACGGCGGATAAAATAAATCGCAAAGTTTTCATACTGCCTCCATTTTTATTATAATTATGTTTGTTTTCGGCTGCCGGCAGTTGTCCGACCAAAGGTGTAAAAATATTGAAATCCACTGTCAAGATCAAGGTATTTATCCGGTGTAAAATCTTGGGCATTGGTCGTTTATATTTTCAAGCACTTCAAATTTGAAATAAATAATCGAGATGCCCCTATTGTTACCACGGCCATTCCTCCGCTTTGCTCAAGACCGCCTCAAAACACAAGGGTGTATTTGTAAGCGTCTGCCGTCCATATATCGGGGCCACCGCCTCGCTCACCCAGTTTCGTCAGGTATAATTCCATCTCGAATGTCTCGCGATCCTGCAAAAGAGAAAAGTTTGAAAGTTGCAGATACTCGGAATCCCGTGTCGGGTCGCGGTCGTCGATCACTGTGACGGTGTCTTTTTTAAATGATGGCCCATCCTCATCGATCTCTACGATTTGTAACGGGTACCGGGGTGAGTTCCCGTCCGGAGGCACGCTGGTTATATTGCCCACCCAGTATAGCTTGCCCGTTTTAGAACTGCGGATGGTTTTGGAAATGGACGCCGGCGAGTAAAACTGCTCCCCGGTATCATAACGCATATCCTTCACCTCGCTCCAGTTGAAGCCGCCGTCCCGGGATACGGAAAACCATTTTCTCCCGGGGCATTTAAGCGGGTCCAGCCCTGTGTTTGAACCCCGCATAATGAGGAGTAAATTGCCGTTCTTCAGTTCACTAATGTCAAGTTCCACCAACCCCCGCGTCGATTTCCGCCGCGGGAGAAAAACGGGCTTTGATGTGCTCCAGTCATAGTCCCGACGTGCTTTGTTCCATCGGCCGACAAAACACACCGCCCCTGCTACGCATCCTTCACGATAGGTATTGGGGAACACCGACTTTATCTTTTCGTCTTCTTCGTCACGGTACAGGACGGGAATCGTTGCCGTGATGATAACACTGCCGTTCGACAGGGCAATGGCCTTTCCGATGTACATCTCATTCGTCCGAAAGAATTCCGGCGCTCCCCAGTTGTTGGGATCAAAGTCGGGGCCGCTCTCGTACTTGAGTTGATGTGCTTCTCCCCAGGTCCGGCCGTCATCGGAGGAGAGTTGGTAAAAGCCGTGATCACAGAACAGGCGATTCCCTGACCAGAGTTCTTTCATAGCCACTTTGGGATCACCTTTGATGATGCGTTGAAAAACGGGTTTGATGAGCCTGTCGGATACCGGGTCGTACGGCCCGGTTCCACTCTGGGAAGCACCGCCCGATTGTGTGAACTCTCCCTGGGTCGGGGCCTTTTTGTACACGAGTTTCCAATCGGACCAGGTGCGGCCATTATCCTCGGAACGGCGTCTTTGCACCGTATCGTTCCAGTCGCTTGAGCGTACCAGCGAGCGTACCTCTTCCCGCCGCAATCCCCGGCCAATATAGGTCATGCTGACGCTGGTACCCACCCTTGGTTCGGGAGACGGTACATAGATTTTTTTCTTCACAAGACAAATCGGTTTTCCGGCTGTACTTGCTCTGTTACTGTATAGAAATCCCGGAATGGTAGCGGCGCTTGCGATGGTAACCTTTTTAAAAAAGGAACGTCGGGTAATATGTGTTGTCATAATTTCATTCTCCATTTTTTATTCGCTGCAAGATGTGTTGCAACGATTCTTCGCAGTCTCTTAATTTGGAAGGAGATAAAACAGAGGCGAAGCATGACTTCCTTGCAACGCAACAGCTACCGTCCCAAGTGCTACCTGGCGGCGGCGTGTGGCTTCAAATCATCTTGTTCTCCGCTTCTCCGTCCCAAATTGTATTTGGGACGGAACGGACGCATTGAAGCTCTGCTTCCCATAAGCTGCACCAGTACAATTTTAGTTCCATATCTTTTTCTCAGTCGTGATTTTGAAGCAAAGCTTCTTTTCGCTATTTCCGTCCCAAGTGCAACTTGGGACGGAGATAGTGCTTCGTGTCTGTCACGCACCTCCGTCCCAAATTGTATTTGGGACGGAACTGATGCATTGAAGCTCCGCTTCACAAAATAAGCTCTAATGGCGTCATCGCAACTAAACTTTCCTTACCGGAAGAAAAATATCTGGCGGAGCTATGCAGCCAATCTTGCGGTTCTTCAACGTACCCTCCGTTTTACTGGATTATAGTGAATGTAATCTATCTTTTCTGTTAGCATATTGTCACTAATGATTAACTGCGGATGAAACCCCTCCTGCCACACTTGATGTTCGCTCTCTTTTTTATGCCTTTTTTTATAATACGAAAATAAATTTAAAAGCCATTTCTTGTTGTCCGATTTCAGTTGGGCGATGATCTGCTTTGCCATGTGGCGTTTCATGCTCTGCAGGGTTTTGCTCAGTTCGGGCGCATGGCATACGAGATGGAAATGATTATCCATAATTACCCAGGAGAAAACAATCAATTTCTTGTACTCGATGCAATAGTTCAAGGATGAGACTAAAATATCAAAATAAACTTTGCTGGTAAAGACCGGTATCCATTCAATAATCGTTGATGTGATGAAATAGATGCCTTCCTTTTCATTTACTTTGTAGTTGCTACGCATACAGCCTCCCTTTTTTGTGTTTGAAGCAGAGCTTCTTTCCATTCCTTCCGTCCCAAGTGCAACTTGGAACGGAAGGAATTTTTTACCCTGCACCAATCGCCCTGGGAATCCCTTTCCAGTGTGTTAAAAAACTATAACTTTGGACGGAATGTGCTCTCGTGTCTCCCACGCTTCTCCGTCCCAAATTGAATTTGGGACGGAACTTGCGCATTGAAGCTCCGCTTCCCATAAGCTGCACCAACACAATTTTAGTTCAATATATTTTTCTCAGTCGTGTTTTGGAAGCAGAGCTTCTTTCCGTTATTTCCGTCCCAAGTAAACAGACTGTGTGAAAACCATTATTTCTTGTACTTTTTGTCATTGCGAGCGAAGCGAAGCAATCTCGTAACCTGCTGATATTCAAGGGATTGCTTCGTCGCGCCGCTAAGGCGGCACTCCTCGCAATGACATGATTTTCACTGTTTTTACACAGTCTGAAAACTTGGGACGGAGGGAAAAACTTTTGCCATTTCGACTTTTTAAATTGTTGAGACATTGACTGCCTGGCCGGATTAGAAATCTACCAGACAAAGTCTATAAAATTCTCTTTTGTAACAACCTGGCTTGTGCTCACCTTGTATTTGTCGAGAAAAGATTTGGAAATTCTGGCCTTTTTGCGAGGGTTCCACTTGAATTCATAAGCAGCCATTTCTCCGCCGCACTCTTCGATATAATCAATTTCCTGCTGAGCATGCGTTCTCCAAAACCACTTGTTAAACCATTTCCCGGCATAATGTTGTTTCTTTAATCTTTCTGAAATCATAAAATTTTCCCACAAGGCGCCCGTATCTTCCCGAAGACCCAGAGGTCTAAAGTTTTTTATGATAGCGTTTCTTATTCCATTATCATAGAAATATATTTTCCTGCTTT
>JAACEJ010000406.1 GCA_011682565.1 Actinomycetota bacterium
CCGTTGTTGTATGAAAAAGTGAACATGAAGGGCACGATGCATCTTTTGGAAATGTGCAAAGAATTTGGAATCAAAAAATTTGTTTTTGCTTCATCATCCTCTGTTTATGGTGCCAACAAAAAAGTGCCTTTCAGTGAGGACGATCCTGTTGATAATCCGATCTCTCCTTATGCGGCAACAAAAAAAGCGGGAGAATTGATTTGCTACACCTATGCAAAACTTTATAATATTTCCGTAAACTGTCTTCGCTTTTTCACGGTTTATGGCCCCCGGCAGCGACCGGACATGGCGATTCATAAATTCTCGCGCCTCATCCATGAAAAAAAGCCAATCCCTGTTTTCGGCTCCGGCAAAAGCAGACGGGACTATACATTTGTTGACGACATCATTCAGGGCGTTTATGCAGCCATTAATAAATGCAACGGCTATCATATTTACAACCTCGGTGAATCCAATACCGTGGAATTGATGTATTTGATAGAACTGATCCAAAATGCCCTGGGTGAAAAAGCAATTATAGATTTTCAGCCGGATCAACCGGGTGATGTACCCATTACCTTTGCCGATATAAGCAAAGCAAAAGCAGAACTAAATTATAATCCGCAAACGCTTATAGAGGAAGGTATTGAAAATTTTGCAGCTTGGTTCAGGCAAAAACGATAACTCGATTTTTACATGTTGCGATACTGGCCTGCACAGCGGCGCCGTACTCCTTGCCGAAAAAATGCTTTGAGTTATTTAAAGAGTTACTCATTTAAAGTATCAAATAAAAAATAATCAGATAATCAAGCCGAATCCGGTTTGGGTGGCGCATTTGATGATCATTTAAATAACAACCGATTTTATATGTTTTCTGAAAAAGAAAAATTTTTAGCAACTATTGTCCGCATGGCGGATTTTGTTCTCCTGGCGTTCTCCTTTTTTATTGCTTATTTTCTGGATGAATTCATAAGAACTATTGCCCGCCTGGGTGAAAAGGCGTATGCCGACAGCCCAACATTTTCCGGTTTTATCTTTTTCGCCTCAAAGTATTGGCTTTTGTTCCTCGGTTTCCCTCTTATATGGATGGGAATTTTTTATATAAACGGAATTTACCGGGATTTCAGCACACGATCTTTTAGAAGGCTGGCCTGGCTAGTTTTTACTTCCGGAATCTGGGCAACCGTCGTTTCCGGTAGTTATGTATTTTTACTGAAACTTGAGCTGACCAGCCGACTCTTTTTCCTGGTTTATGCATTCACGGCGTTTACGCTGCTTCTCATTCAGCGAAAACTACTTTTCCTCCTTCTGGCACAAATTCATGCCAGGGGTTATAACCAGGAAAATCTTCTTATCGTTGGTACGGGAAAGCGGGCGAGAGAGTTTATTCGAACCGTGAAAATGAATTCCAACTGGGGTTTGAACATTATCGGATTGATCGATGATGAGCACGGCTTGTACGGCAAAGAAGTCGATGGGCTGCGTGTGCTTGGACGAATCCAGGATATCCCGTTCATTGTCAACCGCCTGGTCATCGACCGGGTGATATTTGTCGTGCCTAGGCTATGGCTGCACCGCATTGAGGATGCTATTCTTGCCTGCGAGCAGGTGGGCGTTTCGACATCCATTTCATTGGACCTTTATAATCTTCATATCAGCAGAACACGGCAAACGGATTTCAATGGCCTCCCTCTGCTGGAGTTTGAAACCTTTTATGCCAAAGAGTGGCAGCTCTTTATAAAACGGACAATTGATATTGTCATCTCTGGTTTTTCCCTGCTGTTTTTTTCGCCGCTGATGCTCATTGTGGCAATTTTTATAAAACTCACTTCACGCGGCCCGGTTCTTTTCAGACAAAAACGCGTTGGTTTGAAAGGAAGGAAATTTACGCTTTACAAATTTCGCTCTATGGTTGTCGATGCCGAAGCCCGAAAAAAAGACTTGTTGGAGAAAAACGAAATGGAAGGTCCCGTTTTCAAAATCAAACGCGATCCGCGCATTACCCGGCTGGGGTATTTTTTGCGCAAAACCAGTATCGATGAATTGCCGCAGTTTATCAATGTGCTGAAAGGAAATATGAGTATCGTCGGTCCGCGGCCGCCATTGGTCAACGAAGTCGATGAATATGAAATATGGCATCGCCGAAGGCTGAGCCTGAAACCGGGAATAACCTGTCTCTGGCAAGTCAAAGGCCGCAACAAATTGAGTTTTGATCAATGGATGAAACTGGATTTGGAATATATTGACAAATGGTCTCTGTGGCTCGACATTAAAATTCTTTTACGAACGTTTTTCGTGGTTTTGATTGGATATGGGGCGGAGTGATGCAGGGCAGGATAATGGACGGCAGAATGATTATTGGAAAAAGCATCAACCGTTCTTTTTCGTAGCCAAAGGATGCCGGATACTGGCGATTTAATACCGGATTAGTCAAGTTGATTTTATCGAGTATCCAGAATCCAGGATCGAGCATCCAGCGGCTTTTTGTATATTGCAAAATAAACAAGATTTATTAATTTTTTCAACCCGAAATTTTCAGTTCAAGGTTCTTTATGACACAAGAGATAAAGCTTCCCCCGGTAAATAGAAAACTAGACGTTTTAATGGTTGCCCCGCAGCCGTGGTTTCAGCCGCGGGGGACGCCGTTCAGCGTTTTGCATCGCATCAAAGCCATGTCCTTGCTGGGGCATTCCATTGATTTGGTAACCTATCATGTCGGTGAAGATATCAAAATCGACAATCTCACCATTCACCGTGCGGCGCAAGTTCCGTTTGTTAAAAATGTCAAGATCGGCCCGTCGAAAACAAAGATCATTCTCGATTTGTTTTTATACATGAAAACGCGGCAGCTTTTAAAAAAAAAGTTTTACGATCTGCTGCACACCCACGAAGAGGCGAGCTTTTGGGGCGTGCCTTTGGCGAAAAAATATGCCATGCCGCACCTGTACGACATGCACTCGTCACTGCCGCAGCAGTTGAACAATTTCAAATTCACAAAATCCGGGTTGATTCGAAATATTTTTCATCGCCTGGAAAATTACGTTATTGAAAATTCGAACGCGGTCATCACCATCTGTCCGGAATTGCAGTCGTATGTGGAGCAGAATTTTCCCGAAAAAACGAGCATCCTGATTGAAAATGTCGCGGATAACAGCATTGTCTTTCCGCAAAATGGATTTGATGAACATGCCATTCGCAGCCGATTTAACCTGGACGGCAAAAGAATTATTCTTTATTACGGCACCCTGGAAACTTACCAGGGAATCGATCTGCTCATTCAAAGCGCTCGCAAAGTTGTGCAGCAACAAAAGGGGAACGTACATTTTGTTCTCGTCGGCGGAAATAAACAGCAAATTCTTCACTACAAAAAAATGGCGGCGGACCAGGGTGTTGAAGAAAACTTTTCATTTACAGGATTTTTACAGCCGCAAATGATTCCCAACATGGTTGCGGTTTCGGATGTTCTCGTTTCCCCGCGTTTGCGCGGTACTAATTCTCCCCTCAAAATCTATTCTTATCTGCGTTCGGGCAAACCGATCGTCGCCACACGCCACATCACGCACACACAAATCATGGACGATTCCGTCGCTGTATTGACCGAACCCACTGCGGACGATTTTGCACAGGGAATTTTATCCGTCATTGACGATCCGCAGCGCCGGGAAAGTATCGTTTCCGCCGCGCAGAATCTGGCGGAGGAAAAATACAGCTATAATGATTACCTGCAAAAGGTAGAGCAAATTCTGGAAAAAGCAGTCGAGGTGAAATATTAAATGTGCGGTATATGCGGCGTTGTAAATCGTGAGCAAAACAATTTTGTCGATTTTGCCGATGTGAAGCGAATGTGCGATGTCATCACCCATCGCGGGCCGGACGACGAAGGACAGTTTGTCCACAAAAATGTCGGCATCGGTATGCGCCGGCTCAGCATTATCGATCTCGTCACCGGCAGCCAGCCGATCTTTAATGAGGATCGATCTGTGGCCATTGTTTTTAACGGCGAGATTTATAATCATAACGACATTCGCCATGAACTGGAGTCCAAAGGACATCGCTTTGCGAGCAAGTCCGACACGGAAGCGATTGTCCACGCGTATGAAGAATATGGCGTCGAGTGCCCGAAAAAGCTTAACGGCATGTTCGGCTTTTCGATATGGGACGATCGCAAAAAGCGGCTCTTCCTCGCCCGCGATCGCATCGGCATAAAACCGCTTTATTATTATGTGGATGACGACCGTCTCGTCTTTGGTTCGGAACTGAAATCGATCCTGCAAATCAGGAACGTTGCGCGCGCGGTGGATTGGGAGCTGGACCAACAGCCATATTACATCA
>JAACEJ010000407.1 GCA_011682565.1 Actinomycetota bacterium
GACAGGCACCGCTTTCAGAATTGCAAAGGTTTTTAATTCTACTTTAGCTTAAAAACAACCGGTATGCCTACCCAAACTTTAACTGGTTTGTCGCGCTGTTTGGCAGGTATCCATTTCACCGCCTTGATCGCCGCCACAGCAGCCTCATCGCAGCCGTTGTTGCCAAGCGATTTTAATATTTTCGTATTGATAACGTTACCCTTCTCGTCGATCAGCACGTTTACATAAACACGACCTTCAACACCTGCTTTTCGAGCGATTTCCGGATAGACCAGCTTTTTCTGAATTGACGAAAATCCTCCGATTGGTGAAGGCGGCTCATCGTACGCCACAAAAATAGTCGACGACTCGTTCATTTCGCTTTCAGGCGGAGGCGGGGGTGGAGGTAATTCGCTCAAGTCGATGTTAGTCTGTTCGATCGTCACGTCCTCGGGAATGTCTTCATCTTCGCTTTCAATCGGTACCGTTGGTCGTGCCGGTGCAGGCGGACGTTTTTGTTGTTCAGTCTGTGGAATTTCATCCACGTTTATAGTAATGTCTACCCTTTGCGCTTTCTTGACGTTCGTCTCAAATCTCTTGAACGCCTGAAATATAATGACCATAAATGCCAGCGAAAGAACAAGCGCCAACTCGATAGTCTTTTGATATTTCAGTCTGAGGCTTACTTTGGGATCTTTTCTTAAAATCATTTTAAATCACCACCCTCAATCTGCTGCTGTTTTTGTTGAATAATTAATATTTAAAGCGGTACTTCCAACAGTTCGAAGTTGTTCCTGAATTGCTGTTACCTCACTCATTTCTACCTCTTTGTCAATCCGCAGGGAAACGAGTTTCATCGGGTGCAATTCATCGCGAGCTTTTGTACGGATAATTGGCTCAATATCCGCAATTTTGATCAATTTATCATCGATAGAAATGCGGCCGCTTCTATCCGCCCAAATGACTGCGACATCTCGCTTACCCGGCAGCTTTTCAATTCTCTTGGCAGCAGGCAAGACGACGTTCAAGCCATTAGATTCTTTAAAAACAGTAGAAACCATAAAGAAAATAAGCAGCATGAAAACAATATCAGGCATCGACGCCGTCGGTATACCGCTGGTCACTTTAGACTTTGTTTGGAATTTCAAAGTCCTTACTCCTAATTTTTTAAAATGTCAAGATTCTGGTTCTGCTATTGAGATACGGCTTGCGTTGGCTCTTTTTAACTGATCCAGCACAGCAATAAAAACATCATATTTCGTTGTTGCGTCTGTTTTCACAGAAAAAATAAGCCGTGAATTTTCCTGCAGCATTTGTCTTGCTCTTTCTGCAATCTGCTTGATAGCAATAGGTTCTTCTTTCAACAAGACGTTGCCGTTCGCATTAATCAAAAGATTGGCAATATTCTTTTTGTTCACTTCTGTTGCTTCTCCTCGATCCGGCAGGACCAATGATATACCTTTATCCGTATCAATGGTCGTCGTAACAAGAAAAAAGATGAGAAGTAAAAAAGCAATGTCAGCCAACGATGATGTTGGAATTTCGGCAGTAACCTTTTTCCTTTTGTCTAAAAACATGAGTTTAACTCTCCGTCAAAATCACTTTTTTTCGATGGAAACCAACGTATCAACCAGTTCGTTAGAACTTTCTTCCATGTCGATGATCAGTTTATCGATTCTTGATACAAAATAATTATTAAACGTCTGAATAGCGATAGCAACGACAAGGCCGAATGCGGTCGTCAACAAAGCAACCGAAATACCACCGGCAACAATGGATGGCGAAATATCATTAGCTGCTTTAATGGCGTCAAAAGCTCCAATCATACCCCACACAGTCCCGGTAAATCCAAGCAGCGGGGCTAAGCTAATGACCGTTGCCAGCCAAATCATACCTCTTTCAAGGAAGGCCATTTCGATTGAACCGGCGTTCGTAATTGCTTTTTCAACTTCTTCAACACCACGATCTGATCTTAAAAGACCGGCATGAAAAATTGAGGCCACAGGACCTCGGGTTTCTTCACAAACCTTAATTGCATTAGCAATACCACCCTTTTTCAAAGCATCCTTGATATTGGCTAAAAATTTCCGGGTGTTAACTGATGCTCTGGTTAATGTCCACGTACGCTCGAGGCTGATCATCAATCCAATAATGAAAAGGATCAGAATAGGCCACATGAAGACGCCGCCTTCATTAAAATATTGAACCATTAGTCCAACTCCTCCAAAAATATTAAAATTATAACAGTTAATTATGTGCCCGTATTAAATTTAAATAACTTATGATTTTTTGTTCAAAAAGTCAATAAGTTTTTTAGTAATTATTCTGCGAATAATTCTTCCATTCATGCAATTGTTCGATCTTTTTGGCTTCAGGCATAAGAGAGAGAGCCGTCTCCACCTGCGAATCTGCGGAAATTCTAATAATATAATAATGATCACTATTCCACAAGTGTCTGGCCACTTCTGCTTTCATCATGAGTTTAATATAATCCGCGTCTTTATTATAAGCTTCTTGATTAAATTTGATGTCGTGCTTTGCCAGAATGCTTTTGAATTCAGTAATCATTTCATCGGTAACTGCAAATTTATTTTTGAACTTTTGAAAGTCCTGCGACAGCAATCTGTGGTTACTTGCGTATTCGGAACCAAATTCGAAAAAAGTCCGCTTGGCAATCAGATTGCTGGTAAAGCGAGTAATTTTTTTGGACTTTAATGTTGAATCGGGAGTGATGCCGCCGCCGCCATAAACTTTGCGCCCTGCTATTGTCGAAAACACTTTTGTACTATCCGCTTTGCGACGGGTTGAATCATTACGGGCCTCCGCATAATAATCCATAATACCTTTGTCGTATGGCCGCTGAATGAGCCTTCCGCTGGGCGTGTAATATCTTGCAACGGTAAGACGAAGCGCCGATCCGTCCCGGAGTGGAATTTGATTCTGAACCAGACCTTTACCAAAACTTGTCTCACCTACAATAAGCCCCCTGTCCAGGTCCTGGATAGCACCGGCAACAATTTCAGAAGCGCTGGCCGAACCATGGTCGATCATCACGATGAGGGGGTAAAGTTTGTGTGTGTTTTTTGTCGTGGAATAGAAATCGTCATCGGACGAGCGTAGTCTGCCTCTGGTGTAAACAATTTTATAACCGCCGGGAATAAATTTATCCACGACTTCTACGGCTTGCTGCAGATACCCCCCGGAATTCATTCTCAGATCCAGAATGAGATCCTGCATTCCCTGCGCTTCCAGCCTTTCCATAGCGTCCTCAAGCTCCTCGGAAGTCGTTCGTGCGAATCTTCCCAGGTAAATATATCCGGTTTTTCCGTCATCCAGCATAAAGTGGGCGGTAACACTTTTAATCGGAATTTCAGCCCTGGTAATGACGACATCAAATGTGCCTGTCTGTCCCGGTCGTTTGATGGTCACCTTAACCTTACTTCCTTTTGGCCCGCGCAGTTTTTGCTGCACTTCGTCCTCGGTAATGCCATAAGCGGATTCGCCTTCAATGCGGATAATCTTATCACCCGGTAACAAACCAACAGCTTCCGAAGGGCCGCCGGGAATAGGCGAAACAACAGTGAGGATTTTATTGAGAACAATGAACTCGATTCCAATACCCTGGTAACTGCCATGAAATTGTTCATTAATCTTTTTAAGCCTGTCCTTGGGAATATAAACCGAATGCGGGTCCAGTTCGCTCAACATCCCCTGAATAGCACCGGTAACAAGCTTTTTCCTGTCCGGAGATTCAACATAATATTTGTTGACATAATAAAAAACTTCATTAAATCTTTGCAACTGCGATGTAATTGTATCGGAAGAATAGAGATTTTTGTTGCCCATTTTACTGAGGCCAAATCCTCCGAGAACAATCAAAAACATTACAATTAATGTTCGACGAAATGTAGTATTATTTTTCATAGACCGCTTTCATAAATTTAAATCATGAATACCTTGATGAATTAACAATAAATCAATTTCAGGAAAAAATCATAGTAACCGGATTTCCTGCATTAAATGAACCCGAAATTTAGCCCCCGGTTCCAGATTAAACTTCCAGTTGGGCATTACGACAGAACACTGGTACACTCTTTCAAATCCCTCCTCAGACATGGAAATGGTTTCGATTGGAAACCTCCAAAATACAGTTTTTTTGCCGGACTGCAAACCAATTTTTATTCCCATCCATTCATCCGTGAGAAATATTTGTCTGACATCTTTAACACGGCCTGTACTTGCAAGTTTCCGATCTTTCAATTCGACTTGAGGCACCGAATAGAAGCGATCCGGTGCGTCACCCGCCAACAGTGAAAAAGCAAATTCCGTCC
>JAACEJ010000408.1 GCA_011682565.1 Actinomycetota bacterium
CGTAACTATAACGGTCCTAAGGTAGCGAAATTCCTTGTCGGGTAAGTTCCGACCTGCACGAATGGTGTAACGACTTGGGCGCTGTCTCAACCAGAGGCTCGGCGAAATTGTAGTACCGGTGAAGATGCCGGTTACCTGCGACGGGACGGAAAGACCCCGTGAACCTTTACTATAGCTTAGCATTGGGTTTCGGCATTGCATGTGTAGGATAGGTGGGAGACTTTGAAGTGGCGACGCCAGTCGTCATGGAGTCAACCTTGAAATACCACCCTTGTTCTGTTGAGGTCCTAACCCAGGCCCGTGAATCCGGGTCGGGGACAATGCTTGGTGGGTAGTTTGACTGGGGCGGTCGCCTCCTAAACAGTAACGGAGGCTCCCAAAGGTTCCCTCAGCACGGACGGTAATCGTGCGTAGAGTGCAAAGGCATAAGGGAGCTTAACTGCGAGACATACAGGTCGAGCAGATGCGAAAGCAGGGCTTAGTGATCCGGCGGTAGAGAGTGGAATTGCCGTCGCTCAAAGGATAAAAGGTACTCCGGGGATAACAGGCTTATCGGGCCCAAGAGTTCATATCGACGGCCCGGTTTGGCACCTCGATGTCGGCTCATCGCATCCTGGGGCTGGATAAGGTCCCAAGGGTTTGGCTGTTCGCCAATTAAAGCGGTACGTGAGCTGGGTTTAGAACGTCGTGAGACAGTTCGGTCCCTATCTGTCGCAGGCGAAGGATATTTGAGGGAAGCTGCTCCTAGTACGAGAGGACCGGAGTGGACGAACCACTAGTGTGCCAGTTGTCGCTCCAGCGGCATGGCTGGGTAGCTATGTTCGGAAAGGATAAGCGCTGAAAGCATCTAAGCGCGAAGCCTCGCCCAAGATTAGATATCCCTTCCCGCTTTGCGGGACTAAAGGCCCCTTGAAGATTACAAGGTTGATAGGCCACAGGTGTAAGTTCGGTAACGGATTCAGCCGAGTGGTACTAATAGGCCGTGAGGCTTAACCAAACTTTTTTATTCGCAGCAGGTGATTATATGTTCTTGTCTGTTAGTGACTCTTGCAAATTTTAAAAATTCCGGTAACCATAGTGGAGGGGTCACACCCGATCCCATTCCGAACTCGGAAGTTAAGCCCTCTTGCGCCGATGGTACTGCTCGGGAGACCGTGTGGGAGAGTAGGTCGTTGCCGGGAACTTGTTAAGCCTCATGATTATTCATGGGGCTTTTTTATTTTTACCCTGGTTTAATATCTATAAAGTTGAATCGGAAAGACAGCTATTTAAAAATTTGCTACAGGGATTGAAACGGTTACTGCCGTTCCCGTTCCGATCTTGCTTTCGATGACCACGGAACCATTATGCTGTTCTACAATATCTTTTACTATGGGTAGCCCAAGTCCTGTGCCCTGCCCTTCGGCTTTTGTTGTGTAGAATGGTTGGAATATTTTAGATTTAATGTCCTCAGCGATTCCCATGCCTGTATCTCGAACAATAAGTTCCAAGTGTTTGTCATCCGCGCTCAATTTTGTAGTTAATAATAAGTTACCCCCATCCGGCATTGCATGTGAGGCATTTATTTCCAAATTGCGAATGACTTGTTCCATTAAATTTCGGTCTCCCATAATATAATTTGTTGAATTATGCAGATTGTATTCTATCTTGAAACGCTTTAAAATGCCGCTCAAAATAAGAGTTTCGGTCGTATCGCGGAGCACGGAATTTAGGTCCAAGGGTTCAAATTGCGGTTTGGTCGGGCGGCTCAGTGAGAGCAGATTCTTCCCATGCAATGCAACCTTTTCCAGATTCGTTAAAAATATTTCATTAACTTCCCTGACTCTTTCAGGTTCGTCTGCATGTTGCTGAAGCAGCTTTGCCTGTACTAAAAGCCCTCCGATCAGATTGTTCAACTCATGGCCGATACTTCCTGCGATGACTCCTAGTGTTGCCTGCTTTTCTGTTTGCACCAGTTGTTCATGAGCAAGTTTGAGATCTGTAATGTCTTTGTACATCAACGATACCGCCTCAACCTTGCGGCCTTTACTTAAAATAGGTGCTGCCGAAATGAGCACATTTTTTGGTGTTCCATCTTTTGTATAGCGAACAGCTTCCAGGCTGTGAAACGAGTCTCCTTTTAGAACTTTTTCGGATAACCTCTGTGCTTCGTTTGAAACTTGTTCCCTGACGATGAGGTCATCAATTTCCCGTGCAACTGCTTCTTCCTCCGAATATCCGAATATGTTTTGCGCCCCTTTATTCCACGAAGTAACTTTTTTGTCGCGGTCGATCGAAATAATCGCATCCGCTGCAAATTCAACTATGGATCGATAGCGCTGTTCAGATTCCCGCAGGTCCTGAACCATTTCCCACACGAGTTTTTCCAACGTGTTGGAGATTTCCTGAATTTTATCGGCGTATTTTTCTGCTTTAATTTCATGTTCTTTCATGGCCATTTCCTATATAAAATTCAAATTTAGCACTGAATAATTGGTTAGCGAACGTAATTTATTCTTTTCTACTGTACAAATGGGACGTGATTGTACTGCTTATGTCCCTGAACGTACAATATCAATTATATCTCACTTTGCGGAAATATTTATAAAACAGCATAACTCATTAAATATTAAAGTTGATCGATTTTGGAGGAAAGATATGCTGATAATGGCATGGGGGTTGCCGAAGATTGAGAGAGAATAAGAAATATCATAGATTATCATTATTGGAGGAATTGAAAATGAGAACATTAAAACTTTTTATGAGCGCCGCCATGCTGTTTTTCGTGTTTGGTTTTTTTAATGCATCTTTTGCCGCTAAAGTGGTTTACATCAGAAAAGTGCCTCCCGTTAAGAAGGTCGTTATTGTGAAAAGCAAATCTCCATACAAAGGCGGCATTTGGGCAAGTGGACGCTGGGTATGGAAGAACAATCATTACGTATGGACAAAAGGACGCTGGGTAAAACCGAGGAAAGGATTTGTTTGGGTAAATGGCCATTGGCAGAAAAATCCGAGAGGCTGGATTTGGAAACCGGGACATTGGAAAAGATTAAGGTGATAAAAGGATGGCCGTTCATTTTTGGACGGCCATTTATTTATTTTGCGATCTGCCAACCCAACATAGCCGCTCCCAAAACGGCAGAATCATCCAAAAGTTCTGCTGCAACAATACGAACATTACGCAGAGCAACTGCAAAAACATTTTTTTCTGCAACTTGTCTTACCGATTTAACGTAATTTTCCCCTATGGCTTCTACAACACCGCCACCGAGCACGACAACTTCCGGATTGAAAATATTCAACAAAGAAGCGACACCATATCCTACATATTTAGCTGAATTTTCAATGGCCTGCGTCGCGGCAGGATCGTTTGCTGCAAACGCTTCAGCCAGACGTTTGCTTCTCAGTCTTTCCGACTTATCTTCCATGCCTTCGAAAACATGCGTTGCAACGCCGTTAATTTCGGCAATTCGAATGTCTCTTTCGATAGCCAGACGGCTGGCAAAAGCTTCGAGACAGCCATTATTGCCGCACCCGCATTTTGGGCCATTCGGATCGAGGATCATGTGACCAAGTTCTCCGGCATTTTCATTATAGCCGTGTAGTAATTCCCCGTTAATAATGACGCCGCCTCCGATTCCTGTGCCGATGAAAAGTCCCACCAAATGCTGCGCACCGTGTCCTGCTCCGTAAGCGTATTCTCCCAATATACCGACGTTGCCGTCGTTGTCAATTTTGACCGGTTTTTTTACATATTCTTCGATTTTGGCCTTTAATGGCGCATCCGTCCATTTTAAATTTGGTGTCTCGATGATTTTTCCTGCTTTTAAATCAAGAGGGCCAGGGGAACCCACGCCAACTGCTTTGATCGATGTGAAATCTACTTGAGCGTTTTCCGCAGCCTCAAAAATACAATCTGCAATCCTTTTAACCGCCACGTCGAAACCCAGTTCAGGTTTTGTTTTTTTGCGTGCCGTTGCAATGATTTTTCCCTGGCGATCAACAACAGCGGAATAGATTTTTGTACCCCCCAAATCTACACCGATGATCAATTCATTGTTTTTGTTTGCCATAATTAATCCTTGATATAGTTTTACTAACCCGTATTTTTGCACTCAACTATTGAGAGAAATATGTAATTTCAAACGCAAAAATATACAAAAAAAATAACAAACACAGAAGTATTATTTAATGCGAAAGCAGAATGCGTACTGTTTCCGTATAAAATAGACAAAGAACGTGATTATCACTACAGCGCAACTTTACTATTACGCCATTAAGAATAATTTCTTATTATACCTCGAGAGGTAGATGAGAGAGA
>JAACEJ010000409.1 GCA_011682565.1 Actinomycetota bacterium
ATTTGGCGACAGGATTATCGCAAATTGTCCAAAGCGCGGGCATTTTTGTACCAACAAATTGTGCTTAGTTATCTTGTGGCGCGGGCATTTATTCAGGACCGTCTTTTAGTGCGCGCATCCGCTCTTGTTTATGCGACACTTCTTTCCATTGTTCCATTACTTGCGGTCATGTTCTCTCTGTTAAAAGGGTTTGGCTTTCACAACAAGCTGGAACCGATACTCTATAAGGTCATGGCTCCACTCGGAGAGCAGGCTATACAGACGGTGGTGCCGGCGATCGTCGGATTTGTCGACAATGTCAATGTCGGTGCACTCGGCGGCGTTGGATTCCTGTTTCTGTTCTTGTCGGTTTTGTCCATTATCAACAACACAGAAAGAGCTTTTAACGACATCTGGAAAGTGCAGCACGTCCGCAGTTTGCATCGACGTTTTAGCGACTATCTCAGTGTCCTTTTGCTCGGGCCCGTTCTGTTGTTCACCATCCTTGGAATTACAGCATCGATACAAAGTTTTTTCGTTGTTCAGGCGATCGGCAAAATACCCGGCATTTCTTTTTTCTTTAACAAAACCGCACCTATTATTGCCAGTTGGTTTGCTTTTCTTTTTTTGTATATCTTCATTCCAAACACAAAAGTGAAAGCCGGATCGGCGTTCTTCGGGGCTGTTTTTGCAGGCACGATTTGGCAGGTCTCAAATGTCTTTTTCGCTCGCTTTATCGTAACATCTTATCAGGAAGGCGCCAAAGCTGCTTTGTACGCCGGTTTTGCCACTTTGCCGCTTTTTCTTGTTTGGCTATTTCTCAGTTGGGCAATTGTTTTGCTGGGTGCTGAAATTTCTTATGCCCATCAAAATGTGAACAAAATCACCTGGGAGGTGCGCAACACGCGATACAGTCAAAAAGTCCGGGACAACCTGGCGCTTCGGATTATCCTGATCATCGGGAAAAAATTTTACCACGGGGAATTGGTCCCAACCAGCGGAGAGTTGGCGGATCACCTGCGCGTTCCCGAAAGACTGCTCAACGATATCCTGACAGAGCTTGTTGAAATCGGCTTGCTTTATCCCATCGAAGGAGATGCCATAAGATATGCTCCGGCCAAAAGTTTGGAAAATTTATCTCTGGATGAAATCATGATCGGATTGAGGACACACGGGGTCAATGACCTGCCTGTCGACGGAGAAGATGAATTAGGTGCGTTGACGGAAAAGATTCAATCTGATTATGAAAAAGCGTTAGCAGTAACTTTTAAAAATACGTGTATCAAAGATATTTTGCGGGGCATCAAAAAAACTTAAATTTCATACCCGGGACAATCTCGATATTTCTTAAAGGGGTGTTTTATGAAAAATCGAGTTTTTCAACTTTTCATCTTTTTCACTTTGGGGATTTCCACTCATTGTGTTGCGCAAATTGTGCTGTCTGAAATTATGTTCAATCCTGCGGGTAATGAACGCTACAATGAATTTGTAGAAATTTACAATACCGGCAAACGCGACACCATCGATCTTTCCGGCTGGCTGGTAAGCGACGGGACAAAAATGAACCGGATCGTTGCCCACGGGCAAGGTACCTTGCTTGCGCCAAAACAGTACGCGCTCATTCTTGTGCCAAAGTATTTTACCGACAGCAAGCAGTATAATGATATTGTTCCCGCCGATGCGCTGGTTTTAACGATCGCTAATTCGCAATTCGGTGCTTATGGTTTTTCCAATAGTCGAAGCGAGATCGTTTCAATTCTCACGCCAGACTCGACAACTGTAGCTTCGTGGGGATACCGAGTCAAAAATCCGGATGGTATCTCGGAAGAGAAAAAGGTGCTCGGTCGCGGCGATTTTGCCGGCAACTGGGGAAATGCTCTGGTTTCCGGTGGAACGCCTGGATTTTTGAATTCCATTACACCGCTTGACTTTGACTTGGCGATCTCTGGCGACGATATTTCTGTTCGTCCCGGCCGCCCTTCGAGAAAAGATTCGATCACGATTTCCTTTCGGCTGAAAAATATCGGCAGTAAAGTCATCCCCGAATTTAAAATATTCATTTATGATAACGATGAGCCTGTTTTTCAGAGACAAATCAAACCTGATCATTTCGCGTGGCTGGATTCCATGCACGAGGAAATCCAATTACCGCCTTTCCCCGTCGGTGAGCATGAATTGTTGGTCAGGGCAGATTTTGCCGACGATCAGGATTTGTCCAACAATGAAGCAACGGTTCATTTTTCCGTACAGCCGGCCATGGGAGATGTCGTCATCGATGAAATTTACAGTCGTCCGTCTGGAGCACAGGGCCGATGGATTGAACTGCAAAACAGCAGCGGCGAATTGCTCGATTTAACAAACTGGAAAATTGAAAGCACTTTTTCGCAAATGGTTTTGCCGCCGGTTGTTCTCAAACCCGACAGTATAGTGGTTCTGTCGCAGTTCGGCGATGTCCGGAATTTCTTCTGGCAGACGAAATCAGCCGTTATGGATTTTGGCGATGACTTTTTGCAAATCGATGCAATCTCCGACACCCTGGTGTTGTCGAATGAAAACGGCGCGACGATCGATTCCATCTTTTACAGAATTGAAATGGAGACAAGAGGGAAATCGCTGGAGCGCAGGCGGCCGGTTGGTTACCCGCCCAAAGCTGCGGATTGGGGTTTTTGTCCGCATCCTCTTGGGGGAACGCCCGGGGAAGAAAATGCGATCGGCAGGTATTTTGTTGATGTTGCGTTGCGCAGCGACTCGACGAGAATCAAATTTGATAAAGCGCACTTGGGGCAGGACATTAGTTTTTCGACAGTAATTTACAACTGGGGGAATTTACAAGCCAATGACATTCACTTGTCACTGCTGGAGATTTCGGGCAATCATTTTAGTGATACGACGGAAATTTCGAGTTCACACGTTAACAAAATTTATCCTTTTGATTCATCGCAAGTGCAGCTTACTTTTCCAAATCCGCCTGCCGGTTCTCATAAATTATTGTTCAAATGTGCATGCAGTAATGATGAATACGACGCGGATAATTTTTCAACTCTCACAATGAACGTGGGCTATCCGCCAGGCTCGGTTGTCATAAATGAAATCATGTACAATACGGAGACGAAAAATGAAGAATGGATCGAACTATATAATCCGCGAGATTTTGAGATCGACCTTAAAGGCTGGAGCTTGGCAGATAAGCGCAAGGCGGTTCTGCTCACAGCCGATTCGTTTATTATGGCTCCGGGAACTTATGCAGTTATCAGTCACAAGCCATCGAACTATTTATGTGCCAACCTTGTATCCGAAAATTTTCCTGAATTGAATAACACAGGCGATGCAATTATTCTTTTCGATAATGCGGGCAGTGTAATAGACAGCATTGTGTTTGCACAAAGCTGGGGCGGAGAAAGGTTCGTCTCTATGGAACGTGTTCGCTTTGAAGATTCTTCCTTGGATTCACTCAACTGGAGTTCCTGCATTGATTCAAGCGGCAATACAGCGGGAAAATTAAACAGCATCAGTCCGCATGAATTCGATGCTGCGCTTTTGCCGGGAACGCTGCAATTTATGCCTCAAAAGCCGATGCAAGGGCAGGAGATTGCTGTTCAGGTTCAGTTAATCAATTTCGGACGTCAGTTGCTGAAGGATATCACTGTACATTTTTTTTATCAGACTCTGGGGTCGCAAGAGTTGAATCCCATTGGCCCGGGGCTTCGCATTGAAAGTATACGCCCGAAGGAGAAGCAGACCGTTGAACAAATCTGGGAAAATTCTTTGTCGGGTGTTCACCAACTCGTCGCAACCGTAAAACAGATGCAAGACCAGGTCGCACGAAACGACACCCTGCGAAAGATGATGACGGTGAGTTCTCCTGCCGGAGCAGCGATTATAAATGAGATTATGTACAATCCGGCAGATGGAATGGGCGAATGGATGGAGATTTACAATCCCTCAGTGAATCCACTTCAATTGATGCACTGGACAATTTCAGATGCGGACACGGCTAAAAAAATGCGAATCGCAGATTCATCTTTTATCCTTGAAGCGAGACAGTTTCTTGTCCTTTCAAAGGATTCATCTTTGTCCGATGATACCAGCCTGTGGGTGGTCAATAAGAAATTTCCGGCGCTGGGGAATTTCGGGGATGAACTTTTTCTGCGGGACGGGAACGGACATATTATCGACAGGGTTGCGTACAACGAGAGTTGGGGCGGTGCAAAAGGACGCTCTCTGGAGAGAATAAATCCGGGCGTCGAATCAAATGATAAAAGGAACTGGTCCACCTGTGTCGCCCCCAAAGGTCATACCGCCGGGAAGCA
>JAACEJ010000410.1 GCA_011682565.1 Actinomycetota bacterium
TGACGACAATATTTTGTCATGCCCAGCCTGTCCCTTTGGGGAACGCTTTTATCGGCATTTAATGGATTCCCGCTAAGAACATGCGGGAATGACACGCCTGGTTTATTGAGAATTTCAAGTTTCTTGCAAGTGTCCGGTAGTCAGATCATTTTAAAACATTTTCGCAGTAAATCAAAGTGAAATCAGCCCGCTTCCGGCAACAGGTCGGCATATAAACATGTCCGGTTCAAGAGAAGACGGCTCATAGTACTCGCGGATCATTTTCGTTTTAAGATTTTCATACGAATTTTTGTGAACCAGTGCCATCATGCAGCCGCCGAGCCCTGCGCCTGAAAGCTGTGCTCCTTTTATTCCTTCTACGGAAAGCGCAATGTCTACCATCTTGTCGATTTCAGGAATGCTGCAACCGTACCCTCCCGGAAGTTTGGCCATGTTGCTAAAATGGGGGTTTTGCTGTGCGAGTTTGATTAATTTATCCATAGCTTTATCCGAGTAATCGAGATAAAACGGCTGGCCATCCGCACTGATGACGCGGTCGCCGTCGTGAGATATGTTCATCCAGCGGCCAAAGTCATCTATGCGGCCATGCTCCAAGAGAGAGGTGCAATAGCGGCTTCTTTCGTATTCTGCCAATCCGTAAATAACCACTTTCCGGATGGGATATTGATTCAAAGTCGTGGGAAATGATTGCAACAAAGCATTTGCTTTCTCCTTGCCGAGCCTGTGGATCACTTCCTGGCGTGACATAGTCTCGGGCAGTATTTTCAACATCTCGAACAATTCAGGATATTGCAAACCCAGATGTGCCGGAGAAAGATCACGCAGATGTTCGATATCCGCTGCAAAGTCGGGAAAAGATTGTTTTAAAAGCTCCTTGCCAATATGATAGCATGCAACGCGTTGATTAAAAACATCTCCTGCGCCATCCGTTTTTTTTGCTTTGAGGTGAGAATTGCAAACAACAAGCAGATGATCTTTGGGAAAGCCCACTTTTTTCGCCAAAAGAAGAGGAAAAAAACCAAGTTGCACGAGCTGGCCTTTTTGGGCAAGTTTCATTGCGGCATGATCACCGGCGCCGCCGCGTGTTCCCACGTACCATTCACCTTCACCGCATAATTCAACAAATTGTTGGGAAGCAATATTGAGTTGATTTAATTCGACAACACCCTCAGCAATGGAGACAAAAAGCGCAGAAGATGAACTCAGCCCTGCAGCAATGGGAATATCTCCCGAAAGCACAATATTCATTCCCTGAAATGGTCGGTTGGGAAACAAAGCCTGAAACCTCGCAATTGCCGCTTTGGCGTAGTTACTCCAGTCTCCTTTCATTTTACGGATTGTATCCATTACAAAATCAGAATTGACAAATTGGAGCCAATCCTTTGTCGCAAGGGGATTAAGGATACTGTCAATCGAAAATTCACGATCAGGAAAACGATCCGATTGTATATTTTTCATGATGACGTTGCGGTCATCCTTGCGTCGGCCAATTATTGCGTAGACGTCTTTTTCCAGCGCAATCATATTTCCATAGCCGCCCTGGTGATCGATGTGCCTTCCCATGATGTTTAAACGCCCGGGTGCGCGGGATATAATGACCGGATCATCACCAAAGCTTGCCAGATAGTTATCCAGTATTTCGATGAGACGCTTTTTCTTTTCTTCTATCAACTCCGGCTCTTGTCCGTAAAGCGATGAAAAGCTGTGCTGCATTTGAGCATTTGTCGATTTTATGGCGGCTAACCATTCACTGGGTCGACGGCCGTCGGGTTGATGTTCCTCAACCTTTATTCGCTTTTCTTTCAATGCATGCTTTATATTTTTCAGTTCCTCGGGTGTATTAAAGGCCATGATCTGCTCAGGTGACTTTACTTCCATTGTTTCCGTTTTTGCATCACCGCGCGCCAGGGCTTTTACAACATCTGTTAAATATTCCTCATTCTGTGCGTTATCCGATCCAATTTGGTTGATGGCATAAAAAAGAGCACCGGCTTTGAACAGATATACGGAAAGGTTGGCGCTACCGGCATTTTCCAGTTGAGCCAGCGGAATTTCGATGCTATTTATCTGGTATTTAAAGTCGCGGGCTGTAAAATATTTTTTAAGCAAATAATCATTTATCGGTTTACCGGCCAGGATAATTTTCCAAAGATCACCTAATGCAAGGGCGGCCTTTTTATCGTCCTGAAGTTCCTCAAGTACGATTTGTTTTATTTCTTCTGCGGATATTTCATTCAGCCTGGTGCGGGTTTTTAAAATATTCAATATTTTTACTTTGGCAATATCGAAAACCTCAACGATGCCGAGTGGAGAGCCGGATGGGGAACGGACAATCCTGCCCGAAGCAGGATAATGATTTGCCTTTCCGGTTGCCATCAGCAGATCACAATCCCGGGCATAAAACTGTCCAATAAATTCCTGCAAAAAGGTTTTATCAATTATTTTATCCCCGGCCACGACAAGTACGTCACCGGTATAGTTGAGTGAGGCCAGCAGGTTTGCAGCGATTTTTGTTGCATGTCCAGTTCCCCGCTGGGACGCCTGGTAACAGTACAAAATGTTACTTCGCAAGGAGGACGCTGTTTGCATAACCTGCTCTGCCATTTGCCCCACGACCAGCAAATGACGATTAACGCCACATGCCGAATAGGTTTCGATTGCTCTTTCAAGAACCGTTTTGCCGTCGAGAACAGTACAGACTTTGTGCAGGTCCGGCCTGTTCATTCTTGTACCTTTTCCCGCTGCGAGAATGATGGAAATAATATTTTGTTCACTCATCGTTCAATCTCTCATCATAGCCAGGTTGGAGCATTTTTTTTGTACCAGCCGATTGCTCGTTCAAGGCCGGTAAAAACATCATATTTTGGAGAATAGCCAAGCAGGGATTTGGCTTTTGAAATATCCGCCAGCGAATGCTTGACATCCCCGGGTCGGGGAGCCACATACCGCGGTTCAATGTTTTTTCCCAAAAGCTGGGCAAGCTTTTTGTACAGGTCGTTGAGGGTTGTTCTGGCCCCACAGGCAATGTTGAAAACCTGACCGCAAGCAGCTTGTGGCGCAATACAAGCCAAAAGATTCGCTTCAATGACATTATCAACATAGCTAAAGTCGCGGCTTTGCATGCCGTCGCCGTGGATTTCAGGGATCTGGTCGGACATGAGTTTTTTTACAAAAATGGGTATAACCGCTGCATAAGTGGAATTCGGATCCTGGCGTCTTCCGAAAACATTAAAATATCGCAGGCCAATGATTTCTATTTCGTACAGGTCGCTGAAGATTCGTGCGTAAATTTCAGTAAAATATTTTGAAGCTGCATAAGGCGAAATAGGGTTCGGGATCATGGTTTCGACTTTTGGCAGCGTGGCCGAATTCCCGTAAACCGACGAGGAAGAGGCGAAAACAATGCGTTTTACACCGGCATCTCGTGCTGCCAGAAAAATGTTCAAAGTGCCGTTGACATTATTTTCATTTGTTGTATCCGGATGTTCGATGGAGCGCGGTACCGATCCCAGCGCGCCCTGATGGAGAACATAATCAACACCTTTGCAGGCTCTTTTGCATGTTTCGAGGTCGCGGAGATCACCTTCAATAACCTGAAGAAGGTCTTTTTTCAGCGATACGAGTTCCTGAACATTCTGCCGTAATCCTGTTGAGAAATTGTCCAGGATGACAACTTGGTCATCTTGCATTAAAAGCTTTTCAGCCAAATTTGAACCAATAAAACCAGCTCCGCCTGTTACCAGGTATTTCATATTATTCTCCATTAACTTGAATATTGCCGGAATTTGTGATCTAACTATCTGAAAATTTCAGGAAGACTTTTGCACCCGTAGATCGTGGTTGTTAATGTAAGAAATTTGTTGATTTTACACAAACAGTAATTTATTATCCAATGGATAAAAGACAAATTCGACAAGTCGAAAAGCATGTCATCGTGAGGAGCGGAGCGACGAACGACCCCTTGGCAGACATTCAGATTGCTTCGCTTCGCTCGCAATGGCAGAGGTTAGCCCCAATATCCGCACAATTTTCACAACTACCCGTGAGCGAGCTTTTACGGTGCCTCCTGAAAAATTGTTGCATTCTATGATGTGTTTTGCTATATTTTTAAAGAAATTTCCAAGGATATCCATTCATGGGGATAGGTAATCCTGAGGCGCTAAAATTTGATTTGCAGGGATACTGGTCCAGAAGGGTAGACCAGGAACATCGAGTTGTTTACAGAGTAGTTGGCGGTAAAATTCAAATCCTTTCTTGTCGTTTTCATTACAAATAGCAGT
>JAACEJ010000411.1 GCA_011682565.1 Actinomycetota bacterium
AATCTGGATGTCGACTAACGTGCTGTTTTATAAAGATCGCTTCGTCGCTCCGCTCCTCGCGATGACATGCTTTTTGACTTTTTACGAGTTTGTCTTTTCTTAAAAGTCAACATTTAGACTTGTCTGTCCAACTTCTTCGATTGACAATGCCCTGCAAATCTTTCGGGCCAGTACATTTGATATTTCAGCATGTCGTGGCACAGCTTCGATATGCCCGTTTGAGGAGTACGCCACAACAAACAGGAAACGCCTTCTCGTTTTAAAAAGCAGCTATACTTATTAAGGGTTAATTCGTTTGTAACAATACTTTTTAACACTGTCATTGCGAGCGAAACGAAGTGGAGTGAAGCAATCTCATGCTTTACAGTCAATTATAAGATTGCTTTCCCGATAATTCGGGATTCGTTCCTCACTCTTCGCAATGACAAGTATTCATCTTTTTCAATTATGGCAGTAAATTCATTATGCCCAATAAATTTCCTTTTTGAAGAATAACGAACAGATTATTCCTCAAAGTGCTTTTAATACACCCTTTACCAGCCGACGAAAATCCGGCCCAACATTATCCGCCACTGCGCCGACCTCCTCATGGCTGACCGGAAGCATTTTATCCGGCAGAGCCTGGTCTGTTATAACCGTAACCGTCAGAACCTCCATACCCAACTGTCGCGCAACCAGGACTTCGGGGACAACAGACATACCCACGGCATCCACGCCGAGAGTTTGCAACATTCGTATTTCTGCTGCGGTCTCGTAAGAAGGCCCGCTCACCGCGGCATATACCGCCTCGATAACAGGAATGTCTAATTCCGCGGCCACATCCTTTCCTATATCCCGTAATCTTTTTGAATACGGCTGGCTCATATCCGGGAACCGCTCACCCAAAAATTCATCATAAGGGCCGATCAACGGATTATTTCCCATCAAATTAATATGATCCTTAATCAGAGCAATTGTTCCTGCCGGCGTTCGCTGCCGAATTCCTCCGGCAGCATTAGACAAAATCAGAGTTCTAATCCCAAGTTGATGCATCACGCGGACAGGCAGTGTGATGGATCGCATAGGGTAACCTTCATAATAGTGAAACCTGCCCTGCATCGCAAACACGGATTTGCCGATCAGGTCTCCAAGCACAAGGCGACCGTTGTGAAACTTTACTGTCGATTTCGGAAAATTCGGAATTTCTTTATAAGGGATTACCCGCGCATTTTTTATCTCCTCTGCCAACGGCCCGAGACCGGTTCCCAAAACAATGCCAATTTGAGGATCACGATCGATGTGCCTGGAAATAAAATCCGCTGCCTGCGTTATTTGCTGCTTGTACTTTATCATCATATTCTTCTTAATCTAACTTTACAAAAAATCAACTTCCTTTATCACGTAATGATCGAGACATAACGTTTTAAGGGCGAGACATCCGATCACCCCATTAAACTTTTAACAATTTCACTTTGATCGAACATTTCGCCCCTTCAGAAACAAGGCTTATCGGAAACCATTCCTATCAGGTCATTTCTTTTTCTTCTTTGCCTCTATTTCCTTTTTTAATTGTTCCATTTCCCTGGCCTGACGTTCTCTGTCCTTTTTTAGCTGCTCCAATTCTTCCTGGACCTTTTTCTGGTGCTCCCTTTCCTTGCGTAAATCCCGAAATGTCTTGCTTTTTTTAATTCGAATTGCATTAATCGCATCATGGCGATCTTTTCGTGCACCCATTCTATAAAAAAGAAAAGCTCCTACCAACGTTCCACCAACGGTTCCACCATAAATGACCGGGTCCCGGCTGTCGCCATCCAAACCACGAGATAGCATACTACTTGTAAAAAAACTGACACCAAGTGACAAAAGACCGCCGCTTGCAGCGAAAACATATTTTTTATTATTCTTTTGCAGTTTCGCAATTTCCCGTTCACTGATAACTTTGCCTGCCAAGTCCAATTCAGGTTTAGGACCGCGGATCAAATGAATATTCGTTTTTCTCACACGCACAGGTTTGTTAAACGCATCGACCACAGTGATCGATGATCCATCGACTTTAGCCACTTCACCGGAAACAATTTTCCCTGAATTCAAAGTAATTGTTACAGTCTGCTTTTTCTGAATCTTGTTGATGCGCAAAAGGGACTGGTTACTGCTGCAACCAAAAAATACAAACACGCTTAATGCAAAAAGAATAAAAATATTTTTCATAGCACCCACCTCTCTTTTTATTTCCACCCACCTAATGAATTCAATTCTACGTATGTAAAGATTAAAATCCTTTCAATTTGCATAAAACACCTAAAATACTTACGGGAATCAACCTATTCGATCAGCACGCGTTTACAACCACTCCCGAGTGCAAGAACAATCAGCGATAATCATCATCGCTCAACACTTTCGGCGTTCACAGAAAATCTCATATCAATACAAATTTAAATAATAAACTGATCCGAAATATGTCTTCCGCCTTTTTCTTTTTCCCGCTCATCAGGTCTTGATTCGGGCGGCAATTCAGGTTTCGTTTCCCGGCTATCCTGCGCCAAATTCAGCCCCGACGAGCGTTCCATGTCGCGCCCCTCATGGCGCCCGTTCATTTCGTCTTCGCTTCTCGGCTCCGGTTCGTTGCCGCCATGCTGTTGTTCATATTTTTGTTCTCTCTGGTGCCTTGCCATACGACTGCGTGGTTCCCGGCGCGGCGCATTTTCACTTTTCGGCAAAGTGTAATCATCCATTTCCATAACATCCAGCAATTCGATCTGGGATTGCAACAAATGACGCAATCGTCTGGAAAAAGATTCCTTTTGTGTTTTAACCAAACTGATTTCATGACGAAGATCCATCAGTTCTTCGCGCGCTTCTTTGAGAATATTATCGGCCTGAAGTTCTGCTTCATGAATAATTATTTCAGCTTCCCGACGCGAATTTGCCCGCGATTCTTCTACAGTGCTTTGCGCCCGTACCAGCGTCTCCCGAAGGGTATGTTCAACGCGCTGGTAATCTTTCAACTGCGTACGAAGCTTGATTAATTCATCATTCGTTTGGTTCCTTTCCCTGATGAGCAGCTCCATCTCATCGGCAACCATGCTCAGGAACGCCTCAACCTCGTCCGGGTCGAAGCCGCGCATTGTCTTTTTAAATTCCTGCTTGCGGATATCTAATGGTGTTAGTTTCACCTTGATTCTCCGATTTAATAAATTATCAAATTAAAAACTACAATTTTTCGCAGCGTCAAAAATCAAAATGCTGCGATGCTCAAAAGTGTCGAGACTAAAAAACGGTCCACAAACACAATAATAAAAATCAAAATCACCGGAGAAAAATCCAATCCACCAAATGTCGGGATATATCTTCTTATCCATGCCAACGGCGGCTCTGTGATGCTGACGATAAAACGAACAATTTGGTTATACGGATTTATTCTAATCCATGAGATAACGACCCGGGCAATAACAACATAGATATATAGTGTGAAAAGCAAATGAAGAACAGAACCCAAGGCCGAAAATAAATGTTGAAAAATAAACATAAACATACCAATCGGTTAAATACTTGATCACTACAAATTAATCTTCCCTTTTACCAAAAAGTGCTCTGCCAATACGAACATGAGTGGCGCCTTCTTCAACCGCCACCTCAAAATCATTCGTCATGCCCATTGATAAATATTCCAATTCTATATTTTTAATTTTCTCGGCATTTGCAGCGGCGCGCAATTGTCGCAGCAAACTGAAGCATGGACGTACATCTTCCGGCTCCGGCAAAAAAGCACCGATGGTCATAAGCCCGGTTATGCGCAGAAACTGCAAATCCGCAATGCTGTAAAGAAAATCTACCAATGCCTCGGGATGAACGCCAAATTTACTCGCCTCGCCGGAAGTATTGACTTGTACAAAAACTTGGACCGCCTTGCCTCGTTCCTGCGCGCGTAAATTAACCTCTTTGGCCAAATGAAGTGAATCGACGGATTCGATCACATCGGCAAATTGTAAAGCTCTTTTTACTTTATTCGTCTGCAAATGGCCAATAAGATGCCATTGTACGGGACGCTCAATTTGCTGAAACTTTCGCCATGCTTCCTGTACTCTGTTTTCGCCGATTATCGTAACCCCCGCATCGATAGCGCTCTCGATGGCGGATGCATCAACAGTTTTGCTGACAGCAACGATCCGAACCTGGTCGGCATTACGACCCGACCGCAAACATGCATTTGCGATTCTGTCGCGGATTATTTTCAAGTTATCAGAAATAGTCATTTTCGCAAAAATCATAAAAATAAATATAATTTTAATTAGTCAA
>JAACEJ010000029.1 GCA_011682565.1 Actinomycetota bacterium
GATTTTGTCCGCGCACTCTGTTCCGGTGGAAAATTAGTGCTGTGTCCGCGTGACTTTTTGCTCGATGCTGAAAAACTTTACCGGCTTATGGTTCAGGAAAAGGTGAACTGCGCCGAGTTTGTCCCGGCTGTCTTGCGCAATCTTGTCCAATACCTGGATGAAAGCGGACAACGGCTCGATTTTATGCGTGCGCTCATTGCCGGGTCCGATGTCTGGTATGTCAAAGAATATAAAAAATTTCTCAACTACTGCGGTCCGGAGACCAGGCTCATCAATTCCTTCGGACTTACCGAGGCTGCGGTGGACAGCACGTTTTTTGAAGGCGATGTGGAGAATTATCCCGACGAACGTCTCGTCCCCATTGGCAGACCTTTTGCCAATTCTAAAATCTACATTGTTGATAAAAACTTCAACATCACACCTGTGGGCATACCGGGCGAGTTATGTGTTGCCGGCCCCAATTTGGCGCGTGGATATTACAAACGACCGGATTTGACAGCGGAAAAATTTATTCCCAATCCATTTAGCGATGTTCCGGGCGCTCGTCTTTATCGTACCGGCGATCTGGCTCGATTTCTATCCGACGGCAATATCGAGTTTTTAGGCCGCATCGATCATCAAATCAAAATTCGTGGTTTCAGAATCGAGTTGGGCGAAATTGAGACGGTTCTGGAAAAATATTCTGAAATTAAAAGTGCCGTAATCCTTGCCCGCGAAGACAAACCGGGCGATAAACGACTGGTTGCTTATGTCGTACCGAAAAACGAACACGAACCGGACATTGCCGACGTGCGCAGTTTCCTCAAAGAGCAACTCCCGGATTATATGCTGCCTTCCGCAATTGTCGTTCTCGATGCGCTGCCGTTAACGCCAAACGGCAAAGTGGATCGAAAAGCGCTGCCTGCTCCCGGGCAAAAAGATTTTGATGCGCTGCAAAAATATGTTGCGCCCGAAACCGAAACCGAACAAAATCTGGCTGAAATTTGGGCGGACATTCTCGGCCTGGAAAAAGTCGGTATCGAAGATAACTTTTTTGAGCTCGGCGGGCACTCACTCCTTGCGACCCAGGTCATTTCGCGAATTCGGGATACATTTCACATCGATCTGCCCTTGAGGAATTTATTTGAATATGTGAAAATTGTCGATCTTGCACATGCCATTGACAAAGCCGCCGGCGCGGAAGGTGAGGAGGCGATTCCGCCCATCACACCGATGGCGGAAAATACGGTACCGGTGTTGTCTTTCGCCCAGGAACGGCTCTGGTTTTTGGATCAACTGGAACCGAACAGTCCATTTTACAATATTCCCGAGGCCGTCCGAATTCACGGGCCGCTGGATATCTTTCGCCTGGAAGCATGCTTTAATGAAATCATCAGACGCCACGAAAGCCTGCGCACCAATTTTCGTGAAGAAAATGGTCGTCCTGTGCTCGTCATTTCTCCGGAGGCGCAGGTTGATATTCATGTTGACGATCTGCAGATTTTGCCCAATCCGGAACGCGAAATCGAAGCGCTGCGCATCGCTCAATTCGAGGCGCAAAGGCCGTTTGATCTTGCCCGTGGCTCACTTTTCCGCGTCCATGTGTTAAACATTGATCATGAAGATTATATGCTCCTCCTCACTATCCATCACATTATTTCCGACGACTGGTCGACCCAGGTTTTGGTGGGAGAGTTGGTCGCGCTGTACGAGACCTTTTCCAGGGGCTTGCCATCGCCTTTGCCGGAATTACCGATCCAGTATTCCGATTTTGCCTGGTGGCAACGCAATTGGCTCAGGGATGAGGTACTCGAAGAGCAATTGAATTATTGGAAAAACAAATTGACCGGTAGCTCGCCGGTGTTGGAATTGCCGACGGACCGTCCACGACCAGCCATGCAAACCGCCAACGGCTCTTACAAAACATTTCGCCTGAGTGAAGAAACGACAAAAAAATTATATGCCATGACGCAGCGTGAAGGTGTTACCATCTTTATGACATTGCTGGCTGCATTCAACGTGCTGCTCTATCGCTATTCCGGGCAGGATGATATAAATATCGGCACACCCATAGCGAACAGAAATCGCGGCGAGCTTGAAAGCCTGATTGGTTTTTTTGTGAATACGCTTGTGCTCCGCTCCGATCTTTCCGGCAATCCGTCTTTTCGTGATTTTTTGAAACGCGTTCGCGAGACAGCGCTGGGCGCCTATGCGCACCAGGATTTGCCCTTTGAAAAAATTGTCGATGCGTTAAACGTGCAGCGCGACATGAGCCATTCGCCATTGTTTCAGGTTATGTTTGCGCTGCAAAATACGCCGTCGCAGGTGGCGCCTGTGGAATCTGAAATCCGTATCAGCCCGGTTGAAGCTCACAGCGGAACGGCCAAGTTCGATCTGACCTTGTTCATGCTGGAAGAAGGCGAGACTTTGAGCGGCGCCGTGGAATTTAACACGGATCTATTCGATGACATGACCATTGATCGCATGATAGCACATTTTAAGAAAATTGTCGAAAGCGTCGTCTCTGATCCGCAGCAACTCATTGCTTCAGTTCCAATGGTTACGCTGAAAGAACTGAAACAAGTTCTTGTCGACTGGAACGGCAAGCGCGTTACGCCGCTGATTCAGAAAAATATAAAACAGATTTTTGAGGAACAGGCGGGTAAAGTTCCAAACAATATTGCATTGCAATTTGATCAGGATCGCATGACCTATTTTGAACTGAATCGCCGCGCCAACCTTCTTGCGCATCGGCTTATTAAAGCAGGCGTCTCTCCCGATGTCCTGGTTGGCATCTGTATCGAGCGTTCCGTTGAAATGATTGTCGCGATTCTGGCTGTGCTCAAGGCAGGCGGCGCTTATGTCCCGCTGGATCCAAGCTACCCGGAGGAACGGCTGTCATACATTTTGCATGACTCCAATGTCCCGGTTTTGCTGACCAAACAAGATATTCTTGAAACGTTGCCCGAGAGCGAAGCGTTGATGATCTGTGTGGATACGGAATGGGAGGAAATAGAGTATTTCGACGAGACCGATCCAAAAGTTGATCTTGTGCCGGAAAATCTTGCGTATATGATTTACACTTCCGGGTCCACCGGAAAACCCAAGGGTACGCTTATCACCCACCGTGGCCTGAGCAATTATCTGGATTGGACATATCGGGCTTATCCCTTACACGAGGGACGCGGTTCGCTGGTGCACTCGACTATTGCTTTTGATGCCACGGTTACTGCTGTTTTTACGCCTATCTTAACAGGAAAAACGATCACTCTGATAGCGGATGATGCCGATCTCGAAGCACTGGGATTGGCTTTGCGCCGCTACCGGGATTTCAATATCGTCAAAATCACCCCGGCGCATTTAGAGTTGTTAAGCAGGCAGATTCCCCCGGAGGAAGCGTCAACACTGGCAAGTGCTTTCGTTATTGGCGGTGAAAATCTCACCGGCGATCAGATTGCATTTTGGCAGAAAAATGCACCGGATACGCTGCTCTTTAACGAATACGGTCCGACCGAGACCGTCGTCGGCTGTGTGGTTTTTGAATCATTGAAATGGCGTGGTACGGGTTCTGTTCCCATTGGCAGGACGGTCCCCAATATGCAGGTTTATGTTCTCGATGAACATTTGCAGCCCGTTCCCGCAGGTGTCCCCGGCGAATTGTACATTGCCGGCGAAGGCGTGGCGCGCGGCTACCACAATCGTCCTGATCTCACCGGTGAACGCTTTCTTCCCGATCCTTATAGCGAAATATCGGGCGCGCGCATGTATAAAACAGGTGACCTCGTTCGCTATCTTAATGACGGGAATCTTATTTTTCTCGGGCGCGTCGACAACCAGGTTAAAATCCGCGGCTATCGAATTGAATTGGGTGAAATCGAATCGGTGCTGCAACAGATGGAAGGTGTGGAAAATGTTATTACTATCGTCCGCGAAGATACGCCCGGGGACAAGCGGTTGGTTGCCTATTTTACGACCGGGAAAGAGGCCGCACTTTCTGTCGATGATTTACGGATATTTATAAAAGAGCAATTGCCGGATTATATGGTACCGGCCGCGTTTGTAAAGCTGGACGCGTTTCCTTTGACCGCTAACGGAAAGATCGATCACAAAGCTCTGCCGAAACCTGATTACACTGCTTTGCAGGTGGAAACCGAATTTGTTGCTCCGCGAACCGGAGAAGAAGAATTGCTTGCGGGATTGTGGCAGGACATCTTAAACCTGGAAAAAGTCGGTATTCATGACAACTTTTTTGAACTGGGAGGTCATTCACTTTTAGCGACGCAAGTCATTTCGCGCATTCGCGACACATTCGAGGTAGAATTGCCGTTGCGTGCATTGTTCGAGGCGCCAACGATTGCTTCCTTATTGATCCACATTGAAAAAGCGCGCATGCAAGCCGATGGCTCGGCTGCGCCGCCGCTGAAAAGAATTCCGCGTGATGATGAATTGCCGCTTTCATTTGCTCAGCAACGCCTCTGGTTCCTTGATCAGCTTGCCCCGGATAATCCTTTTTATAATATACCGGCTGCCATTCGATTGACCGGTTCGTTGAATATAACGGCTCTTGAAAACAGCATCAACGAAATCATCCGCCGCCATGAAGTGTTGCGTACCATTTTCAAGGATGAGCGCGGCCGTCCCGTTGCGGTCATTCAACCGCAGCTAAAAATAAAACTGGAAATGACCGATCTCACTCATTTGCATGGGGCCGAACTGGAAAAGGAAACACTTCGCTTGGTGACAAAAGATGCGATGCAGCCGTTCAAGCTTGACAAAAGTCCGTTGTTCCGTACAGGCCTTATCAAAACAGGATGGGATGAATATGTCATTCTTTTCACTATGCATCATATTGTATCCGACGGTTGGTCGACCGGTGTTTTAATGAGAGAAGTCGGGGCGCTGTATGAAGCGTTCAGCAGGGGTGCGGGTTCGCCTCTTCCCGAGTTGCCCGTTCAATACGCCGATTATGCGGCATGGCAGCGGAACTGGTTAAAAGATGATGTGCTGGAACAACAATTAAAATACTGGAAAAAGACGATTGGTGTTAATCCACCAATATTGGATTTACCGACCGACCATCCGCGTCCGGCCATGCAAACGTTTAACGGCGCTTTCGTGTCCACACAGTTGCCGTTCGATGTTTCACAGGGACTGAATTATTTGAGCCGGAAACACGGCGCCACGCTTTTCATGACGCTGCTGGCTGCGTTTCAAACTTTATTGCACCATTACACCCATCAGGAAGAAATCCTTGTCGGATCTCCCATTGCCAATCGCACCCATTCGGAAACGGAGGCATTGATCGGCTTCTTTGTCAACACATTGGTGCTCAAGGCTGATTTTTCAGATGACTTGACTTTTGTCGATCTGCTGAAACAAATTCGCAAAATGACCCTCGGGGGCTACGCTCATCAGGATTTGCCGTTTGAGCGTCTGGTGGACGAGTTGCAGCCCGACAGAGATATGAGTCATTCGCCTCTGTTCCAGGCGATGTTTGTGCTGCAGAATACGCCGCGTGGAAGTCAGTCCGCGCAACTTCCTTCTTTAAGGATGCAGATTATTGAAGCGGATGAACGCACCGCCAAGTTTGATATTACCCTGGTTATGGCTGAGGCAGAAGAAGGTCTCATGGCAGAACTGGAATACAATACCGACCTTTTTGACCATGAGACGATCTCGCGAATGCTGGATCATTTCAGATTGTTGCTGCAGCGAATTGTTAGCGAGCCTCATTTGCCTGTTTCCCAACTTTCGCTTATTTCCGGGGACGAACAGACGCGAATCCTGCAAGACTTTAACAAAACGGAAACGCCGTTTCCTGCTGACAGATGTATCCACGAATTGTTTGAAAAACGTGTTGCAGAGACGCCTGATGCAGCGGCAGTTGTTTTTGAAAATGAAACACTCACATTTGCGCAGCTTAACGAGCGCGTTAACAAGCTTGCACATTATTTACGAGGTCTGGGTGTACATCCCGAAAAATTGGTTGGTATTTCTGTCGATCGTTCCGTTGAAATGGTCGTCGGGTTGCTGTGTGTTTTAAAGTCAGGCGGTGTTTATGTGCCCATAGATCCGACTTATCCGGAGGAGCGTATCACATACATTTTGCAGGACGCAGGAATTGATATCCTTTTGACGCAAGCGGCGCTCGCGGAAAAATTTTCCGGAAACGAAATTCATAAAATTTCTCTGGATACCGAATGGGATGAAATTGCATCGTTCCCCGGCGAAAATCCAAAAAGTCTGACGGTTCCGGAAAATCTTGCCTACATGATTTATACTTCCGGTTCGACTGGTAAACCCAAGGGAACGATGTTGCAGCATCGCGGGTTGGTTAACCTGACTTTGGAGCAGATTAAAGATTTTCAATTGGACGAAAACTGTCGCGCATTGCAATTTGCTTCCTTTAGTTTCGACGCTTCGGTTTCAGAAATATTTACCACGCTCATCAGCGGTGCAGCGCTTTATCTTGCTCCAAAAGAAAAAATAATGCCCGGCCCGGATTTAATCGGTTTCCTGAAGGAAAACAAAATTACCACAATTACTTTGCCGCCGTCCGTTCTGTCCGTGTTGGGTAATGAAGGTTTTGACGATCTGAGAACACTGGTGTCGGCCGGCGAAGCCTGTTCCAAAGCAGTGGCGGAAAAGTGGTCTGTAAACCGCCGCTTCCTGAATGCTTACGGACCGACGGAAAACACCGTATGTGCTTCCAGCTTTCATGTGGATGAAATTCCGGACAGGCCGTTCATGCCGATTGGAAAGCCGATTGGTAATGTGCGATTATACATTCTTGATGAGCATGGACATATCGTTCCCATTGGCGTGCCTGGTGAATTACATATCGCCGGTATAAATCTGGCACGCGGCTATTATCGTCGTCCCGATCTAACGGCGCAAAAGTTTGTACCGAATCCTTACAGTGATATGCCTGGAGAGCGTTTATACAAAACCGGCGATCTTGCCCGCTTTCTGCCGGATGGAAATATAGAGTTTCTCGGCAGAATCGATCATCAGGTCAAGCTGCGCGGGTTCAGGGTTGAATTGGGTGAGATTGAGCAGGTGCTTCTCCAACACGAAGCGATTCATGAGGTTGTTGTTCTCGTACGTCAATTGCCCGGCCGCAAGAATGACGCGCTTTTGGTCGCATATCTTGTCGAAAAATCTGACCGGCACGTGAGCGACGACGAGTTGCGCGCATTCCTGCACGGCAAACTGCCGGAATATATGCTGCCGTCCGGTTTCATTCGCCTCGATGAAATTCCGCTCACTGCAAACGGCAAGATTGATAGAAAAGCGCTGCCCATGCCAACAGAGAAGGATACAAGAGCAAAGACGGAATACGTGGCGCCGCGAAACGAGACAGAGGAAATGCTCGCCGATATTTGGGCGGAGACACTTGGAATTGAACGCCTCGGCATTTATGATAACTTTTTTGAATCCGGCGGCCATTCGCTTTTGGCCACCCAGTTGATCTCGCGCATTCGCGAAGCATTTCTCATCGACTTACCCATTTCAGCGATCTTTGAAAGTCCGTTTATTGAAAGCATGGCCGAGAAGCTTGAGGAACTGAAACTTTCGGATCAGGGGCTTGCCGCACCGTCGATCGTACCTGTTTCCCGGGATCAGGATTTGCCGCTCTCTTTTTCGCAGCAGCGGCTCTGGTTTCTGGATAAACTTGATCCCGGGACAACGAATTTTAATCTGACGGAAGCTGTTCGCCTGACCGGTGCACTTGATATTGCAGCACTCGAAAAAAGTTTATTGGAAATTGTGCGGCGGCACGAAGTGTTAAGGACAACTTTTGCATTAAAAGACGACGGCACACCGGTGCAGATCATCGACGATGAGGCTGGATTTCATATTGAAAAAATTGATCTTTCCGTATTTTCTGCCGATGTACAGGAAGACGAGGTTGAAAAACTTGCTGTTGCGGAAATGGAAGAACCTTTCGACCTTAATACCGGGCCGGTGGTGCGGACCAAATTGGTAAAGCTGGATCAGGATAAACATGTTTTTATCATCACCATGCATCACATCGTTTCCGACGGCTGGTCTATCGGTATATTCATCGGCGAAGTTGCCGCGCTTTATCAGGCGTTTGTAAAAGGCGAACCATCGCCATTGCCGGAGCTTCCCGTGCAATATGCGGATTTTAGTTATTGGCAGAGAAGCTGGCTGCAGGGAGAAGTCCTGGAAAAACAGATTGCATATTGGCGCAATCAATTGGAAGGCAGTCCTCCTGTTTTGGAACTGCCTACTGATCGGCCGCGTCCGGCGATGAAAACTTTTAATGGTTCCAGAAAATATTTCAGCATTAATTCTGATCTCAGTAAATCCCTCGCAGATTTAAGTTCAAAGCATGGCGTGACACCTTTTATGCTGATGCTGGCTGCATTTCAAACACTGCTTTATCGCTACTCCGGCCAGGATGATATCAATGTCGGCTCTCCTATTGCCAACAGAAACCGTCTGGAAACAGAAAAGCTGATTGGTTTTTTTGTGAATACTCTGGTTTTCCGAACCGACCTTTCCGATAATCCTGCCTTTACGGAATTATTGCGGCGGGTACGTAAGATGTCTTTGGGCGCTTTTGCACATCAGGACGTGCCTTTTGAAAAACTGGTTGAAGTGCTGCAACCGGAGAGGGATTTGAGCCATACTCCGCTTTTTCAGGTTATGCTCGTTTTTCAGAATGCACCGGTTGGCGCCTTTCAATTGCCTGATCTTGAAATGCGGCCGATCGATGCTGAAAACAATACTGTCCAGTTTGATCTTATTTTGACTATTCAGCAAGGTGCGCAGGGGCTCGACGGATCATTCCAGTTTAATACCGATTTGTTTAACGAAAGCACAATCGCGAGGATGATCACTCATTTCAAAAATTTGTTGAATCATGTCGCTGCTCACCCGGACCAGGGTATTGCAGAGATTCCAATGCTAACGGCTGAAGAAGTGAAAAAACTGACTTTAGATTGGAACCAAACGGAATCCGATTTTTATTACAGCTATTGTGCGCATGAAATTTTTGAAGAGCAGGCCCATAAAACACCGGATGCTCCTGCGCTGTTGGCCGAGGTTGTTGATTATTCAGCTTTGATTCCTCTTGTCGACGAAAGCAGTACTGTGGCTTCTGCGGATTTTTCCGGTGAACAACGACTTACATATCGTGAACTGGATGTGCAGGCAAACAGGCTGGCTAACTATCTGGTAAATTCTTGTGTAAAGCCGGAAGATCGCGTTGGTATCTGTCTCGATCGCTCCGTGGAAATGGTCGTTAGTTTGCTCGCTGTTTTGAAAGCCGGAGCAGCTTATGTTCCGTTGGACCCCGTTTATCCCAAAGAACGCCTGGATTATATGATCAGAGACGCAGGCATCAAAGTAATTCTTTCGAATTCGCAATTGAGCGACAAACTACCGCTGACAAATGCCGATCTCATTTTTCTCAACAAAGAATGGATTCCGATTAATTTGCTGCCTGATACACCCCCGCAGGTTAACGTGGAGCCGGAAAATTTGGCCTACATTATTTACACTTCGGGTTCTACCGGCAAGCCAAAAGGTGTGCTGTTGCGGCATCGCGGATTGTGCAATTTGACTCATACGCAAATCGCCGATTTTCAGGTCCGGGCGGACAGCCGTGTGTTACAATTTGCCTCTTTTAGCTTTGACGCCTCAGTTTCGGAAATTTTTATGGCGTTGCATTCCGGTGCTTCTCTATATCTGGCACAACGCGAAACGCTTATGTCTCCGACAAAACTTGCAAATTTATTCCGGGATAAAAAAATTACCGTTGTTACCTTACCGCCTTCTATGCTTGCATTGCTTTCTCCGCAAGAAGTGCCCGGCCTTGAAACCATTGTTTCTGCCGGTGAGCCCTGTTCCATAGAAATGGCTGCTTTATGGTCGCGCGGTAGAAGATTTGTGAATGCTTATGGCCCGACCGAATCAACTGTGGGTGTTTCGAGTTATGCCGTAACAAGTGTTTCGCCTGACCGGAAAAGCATCCCGATCGGGAAACCTATCTCAAACACGAAACTGTATATTCTTGATCGAAAATTAAACCCGGTTCCTGTCGGCGTTGCCGGGGAATTGTGTATCGGCAGCATTGGGTTGGCACGGGGGTATAATAATCGACCCGACCTGACGGCTGAAAAATTTCTTCCCAATCCTTTTAGCAGCGAACCCGGTGCGCGCATGTACCGTACCGGTGATCTTGCGGCATTTCTCCAGGACGGTAATATCGAGTTTCTCGGTCGCATTGATAATCAGGTCAAAGTGCGCGGTTTCCGCATCGAGCTGGGTGAGATTGAACAAGTCTTGTCACAGCATGAGGGCGTACGTGATGCTGTCGTCATCACACGAAAGACGGGGGGCAGCCAAACCGCAAATCAACTGCTTGCGTATGTGATTTGGGATGAGGATGTGCAGGCATCTGTGGCTGATCTTCGTTCGTATCTCACAACCAAGGTACCGGAATACATGGTACCGAATACATTCATGTTTTTGGATAGATTTCCTTTGACACCCAATGGAAAAGTGGATCGCAAAAAGCTGCCCGACCCTGATATGACCGTGGAAGAAAAAGAGCGTCATCTGGTTCCCGCCACCGATGAAGTGGAAACGCGTCTCGTCGGCATGTGGGAGGAATTACTTCAAATGCAACCCATTGGTATCACTGATAATTTTTTCGATTTTGGCGGTCATTCCCTTATGGCCATCCAGTTGTTGACCAGGATCAAAAAGGATTATGATAAAGACATTCCTTTGGTGAATTTTTTCAAAGACCCGACAATTCGGGGGCTGTCCGATCTCATCCGGGAGAACACGGGAGGACAAAAATCCGAGTTTGCTGTGTCATTGGTAAAATTCAATGACGACAATACATCTTTACCGATCTTTTTAGTGCATCCATCGGGCGGCAGTGTTCACTGGTATGCTGATCTTGCCAAAGCACTCGGCGAAAATAGGCCGGTTTACGGAATCCAGGCGCGCGGCGTGAATGGAGATGCGGAAGTGCATACAACGATTGAAGAAATGGCCGCGCACAACATCAAGGCCATGCGTCTTCGTCAGAAAGAAGGACCTTATTTTATCAGTAGTTGGTCGATGGGGGTCGTTATCGTTTATGAAATGACACAGCAACTCACGGCTCAGGGTGAAGAAATAGGCCTGTTTGCAATTCTTGATCAGGGGCCCATTTTGCCGGGTGATATTCCGGACGATCAGACGGTCTTTCTGACCGACATGTTTATGGGACGATTGAAATTCAATATTAAAAAGCTAAAGAAACTCGATTATAACGAACAACTGCAAATCGTTCTTTCCCGCGCAAAAAAAGTCGGCTTGCTGCAGAAAGATCTATCTGTTGAGCAATTCAGAAATTATGTTCATATTCTGAAAGTGCAAATGGATGCATGGCGAAATTACAGAGCAAAACCTTACGATGGTAAAGTTCTGTTGTTAAAATCAGCCGAATACAAGCCCAGGAAATATGAACCTGAAGATTTGGGTTGGAGTGAATTTGTCAGGGGTGGTGTTGACATAAAAGTTGTTCCGGGAAACCATAACACAATGCTATGGCAACCGAATGTAAAAATTCTGGCGGATCACTTGAAAACAGCAATGGAAAAATGCATGGAGGTCAAGTAAGATCATAAAATAATAATTCCGCAGCCATTTCAACAGGTTGCGAAATTGTATTTCTGCATTCATTCAAAACAAAAGGAGGAGATAGTGATGAAAGTTTTCAAGTTGTTTTTGATTATTGCATTCACACTGTCCCTGGGGTTAGTGTTTGCACAGGATGTGGATCGTGAGGTTTGGGTAACGAATTATTCTTCAGGCATGGAAAACGCGCTGGATTTAGCTGTAGCTGTGGCCGTGGATAAAAATCAGAATGTTATCGTAGCAGGAGAGAGTATGGGAGACGGAACCGGGATGGATTTCATCACTCTCAAGTACGATAAAAACGGCGAGCTACAATGGGCTGCCCGCTATAACGGCGATGCAAATAAAGATGATGAAGTGGAAGCATTGGCAGTGGATGACGCTGGAAATATCTATCTTACTGGAACAAGCGAGAATAGTGAAGAATTGACGGATTTTGTAACAATAAAATATGATACTGCCGGAAATGAACAGTGGATCGCCCGTTTTGACGGCCCGGGACATTTGGATGATGATGCGAATGCTATTGCCGTGGATGAAAACGGGAATGTTTTTGTTGCAGGCGCTTCGATGCCGGCGGGCATGGGCGGTATGCCGGATTTTGCCACTGTGAAATACGACGCAGATGGTTTACAAAAATGGGCTGCTTTTTATAATGGCCCCGGCAACCAATATGACGAAGCGGGCGCGCTTGTTCTTGACAGTGAAGGTCATGTTATTGTAACCGGCGCCAGTTGGGGGAATTCTATGACGAATGATTTCGCTACGATTAAATATGATGCGGACGGACATCAATTGTGGGCTGTCAGATATGACGGTTCTGCACATGGCGAGGACTTTGGAATCGATGTGGCCGTCGACGAAGCCGGGAATGTTGTCGTTGGGGGGATGAGTACAGGCGATAACGGCACCACGGATATTGTGGCAATAAAATACAACGCTGTTGGAAAGGAACAATGGGTCGCGCGATACGATGATCCTAAAGACGAACAGGACGATGTTGCCGATGTGGAGATCGATGCCCTGGGAAACATCATTGTAACCGGCACTTTGGGTAATTCGCTCTTTAACCCAAACAGTGATATTGTCACGATCAAGTATTATACATCTGGCGAGGAAGCCTGGGTTGCGCGTTATAACGGTCCCGGGAATCAATGGGATATAAGCAGTGCTGTTAGCGTGGATTTGTCAGGCGATATTTTTGTTACAGGTAAAAGTATGAACGAAAACAATTATGCTGATTTTGTAACCATCAAATACGATTACCAGGGAGACCGGGAATGGGTCGAACGCTACAGTTCTGCTGCTGAAAGCGATGACAACGGCAACGATGTTTGCGTCGATAATTTCGGTTATACGTATGTTGTCGGCACCAGTAATTTGCGCTTGCGCGGAAGTGAAATCACTACGATTAAATATCGTGATAAAAAGAGTTCCAATCCCGTTGAATTGAGTGTATTTAAAATTCAGCAAAACGCCGGTGTTGTCCA
>JAACEJ010000412.1 GCA_011682565.1 Actinomycetota bacterium
GAAGAGATCGAATATTTAGGCAAGATACGTTTGCGCGAAGTTGAGGAAGCGCAGCAAAAGATTGCAATGAAAATTAAGGAACTATCCGAGGCTGATGAAATCCATATACCCACAGGCGTGGAAGAGGAAGTTTATGTTTAGAGAAACTGTTGTTTTAACGCGACCTGTTAAAATGGTAACATGGGTAGAAGAAGAACTTGGTCAAAGTAAAAGTCCTGTGATGGTATCGGACCATGCAAACAAAAAAACGAGACAAAGTGCCGGCGATCATTTTTTTGGCAAAGGGATTTCTCCCCAAAAGGCAGAACAAATAGCTGCTGAGCAGTTACAGCTTTTACAACTTGAAAAAATCAGACAGCTTTTTGAAACCTTTAACCAGTCGATTGAAATGCATTTCGGAATGGTGGAAAAAAGGATGAAAACCGTTGAGAGTAATGTCATCACTCTTGCTCTGGCTGTGGCGCAAAAGGTTATCGATAAAGAATTGGATGTTAATCCGAATATCGTTCGCGCAACTGTTGAGAAGGCATTGCAGCGAATGGATGAAGACACGAATGTTATCGTACAAGTTAATCCCGAAGACAGGGAAATAATAGAAAAATATTGGGATGAAATTATAAAAACGGATAGTGTGAACGGCTGGAAGCTGGAAGCAAAATCCGGCATCGGACGCGGCGGATGTGTCATAAGAAGTGCGAATGAAATCATTGATGCAACGATAGAAAGTCAAATGAAATTGGTTGAGCAAGTTCTCGCAAAGAGCGTGGACAGTCCTCTGGTCAAAAAAGAAGGATCGGTGCAGGTCTAATGCAAAACACGCAAAACATAATTCCGTTATTCCAAATGCTAAATGCTTTGGAAACATGCGATACCATTCGCTGCAAAGGCGTTGTTACCAATGTTTCCGGATTGTTAGTCGAGTCACGAGGGCCAAATGTTTCTGTTGGCGATATTTGCTGGATCACATCCCGCGGAGATCGTCAAAAAAAGGCAGCTCAGGTTGTCGGGATTCGGGGTCACAAAATATTATTAATGCCTTTTGAAGATACGACCGGGATCGGAACGGGTTGCGAAATCGAGTCTGCACGACAGCCGATGTACATTGGCGTGGGTGAAAACCTGTTGGGCAGGGTCATCGACGGATTCAACCGGCCGATTGATGAAAAAGGACCTATTCAGGATTTATCGCCGGTTTTTATCTATCGCGATCCGCCGCCGGCCTTGTCGCGACCGCGCATTACACAGCCATTGACATCAGGCATTCGCGCGATTGACAGTCTGGTTACATGTGGCGAGGGACAGCGAATAGGAATCTTTGCCGGCAGCGGTGTAGGCAAAAGTGTGTTGCTGGGAATGATCGCGCGCAACAGTTCTGCCGATGTGAATGTCATTGCGCTCATTGGCGAACGCGGCCGCGAAGTTCGCGAGTTTATCGAACGCGACCTTGGTGAAGAGGGATTGAAAAAGTCCGTCGTTGTCGTCGTCACTTCCGACCAGGCGGCTGTCTTAAGAATCCGTGGTGCGCTCATAGCCACTACGATTGCTGAATATTTTCGCGATCAGGGCAAAAACGTCGTCCTGATGATGGATTCAGTGACACGTGTGGCAATGGCCCAGCGGGAAGTCGGGCTTGCAATCGGCGAACCGCCTACGACAAAAGGCTATACACCTTCGGTGTATGCCTTTTTGCCAAAACTTTTGGAGCGAAGTGGAATGTCCGCAAAAGGCACGATCACCGGCTTTTACACCGTCCTGGTCGAAGGCGATGATATGAATGATCCTGTGGCGGATACTGTTCGCTCTATCCTTGACGGGCATCTGGTTTTATCGCGCAAACTGGCGAGCAAAAATCATTATCCGGCGATTGATGTTTTGAATAGCGTGAGCCGCGTTATGGTCGATATTGTGGATGATGAACATAATGCGTTGTCAGCAAAGGCACGGGAAGTTTTGAGCACTTTTGAGGAAGCCGAAGATTTGATTAATATTGGCGCTTATGTGCGCGGCAACAATCCGACGATAGACTATGCTTTGCGCTATATCGAAAACGTGCGGTTACATCTGCGTCAGGGTATTTTTGAAAAATCCGATTTTATGTCAAGTAAACAGTCTTTAAAAAATATTTTTTTGAATTGATGCAAATATGAAAAAATTCAGTTTTCCTCTCGAACGCGTCCTTGGTACGCGAAAAATAAAAGAAAAACTAAAGCAACGCGAGATGGCTGCGGCAATCCGGCTTGAGGAGGCTGAGAATGAACGACTGCAGAAAATGGAAGAAAAAAAACAAACAGCCCTCGCCATTTTGAAAGAAACGCAGGAAAAGGAATTTAATCCCGGTGTTCTCGCACTTCTGCACACAACCCTGGACGGCCAAAGGTGGCGATGCCAAAAACAGCAAGAGCGGATAAAAATTGTGAGAGTAAAACTGGATCAATCCAGGAAATCTTTGCTACAGGCAAGACGATCCACAAAGGTTATCGAGAAATTACGGGAACGACGTCATGAAGAATATGTGAAAACAGTTGAAAAAAGTGAACAAAAAGCTATCGATGAGGTTGCTGTGATTAAATACGCAACAATGAATTCAAAATATTAAGAATCAAGGCATGGCTGAGAAATCGGAAAATACTTTAGAAGAGACAGAGAATCAAAAATCAAAGAATTTGTCCCAAAACATTTTCATTTATGGTATTGTCATTATATCTTCTTTTTTCTTTACGCTATTATTCTTGTGGTATTTTACAACGATGCGCAATGATAATGTCGTTAAAAAAGACCAGACGGCTATCGGCACAGTCGTCGATTCAACTTCTGTTGATTCAACAAAAGAAGCACATAAAGAGGTTGTGCTTGATTCGATTCCTGAAGATAACTTGATTTCAACGGAGGACAAGATCAAAATATTAGAATTGGAAAATACCCAGCGCCAAAGAGAGATCGATCATCTCTGGACTATGCTGAAGGAGATTCCTATAGAACAAAAAAAGATGAAGGAAGAACTTGAGGATTTGCAACAGGCTGCTCTGCTGGATACGACCCCGGTTCCACCAAAAATAATAAAGCAAAAGGCAGCCAAGGAGGATAGTGCACAGCAACAGGTGATACAAGACGCTGCTATCAGCAGCAACGCCAAAATCTACAGTTCAATGAAACCTGCAAAAGCCGCCGTTATTTTGGCCGGCTTTGAGCCCGCTATTGCGGCAAAGATTTTACTCAAAATGAGACAGCGTTCCTCGGCAAAAATATTAGAAGCAATGAAACCCGTACAGGCAGCCAAAGTTTGTCAGGTTATGATTTTTGGTAATAAAAACAACAAGAAAAAAAGCTGAACGAATCGATGCAAAAGAATATTCTACAATTTCTGTTTTCCGGCAATCTTTCCGCAAAAGGGATTATAAAAAATGCGGCCAGGCATTCTGTTGCGGAAAGGCCTTTTGCTTCCATTCTGGAATTGCAGAATTCGAGTCAACAAACTCGTTTCTCTTTTGAGAATGCCAATTTTCATTTGTTTTCCGGATTAAATGCTTTGGTCGATCGCATGAATCCTGGCGGCACAAAAACAGTCCCGCTAAAAATTATTGATTTTACTTTTGATCCGACAGCGAGTGATTTTGAAACAGCGAATACAAATGATCTGGGCCAAAATTTTGTCCCGGAAAATGCCGACAGAATTTTTGCAGCCTTTTTGAACAAGGGAGGAAAAAATCATTCTTTTCAGAATTACGGCCAAGACCGGGAAGGTGAGCACGTAATCCCATTGAAAAAAGCAAAAGCGGCAAAGGAAGATCAAAATCAAGTTTGTCAAAAGCAGATTGCTGTTGTTGTACCTGATGCGGACATTAAGCTTCTTTTTGCAAATAACACAAAGCACGTCGATTCTCCGGCTGCTTCTAGTCGTAATGTCTCCGCCCAAAAGCATTCTGGTCCAAAATCTGTTAACCCAAAGACTTTTGCTCAGGATATTGTGAATAAAAGGACTTTTGGCGAACGGCCAGAAACAACGGCTGGGTTTCCTCGTGGTGAAAATAATTCCAGAACCGTTTCGAACGCAAAAAATATCGTTAAGGGTCGCGCAATTTCTGATCCTGTAAAATCCGGGGTTTCGAATGCAAAAGATGAATATTCTCAAACAAAAGAGAATGTCAAAGCCGCAGAATCTGTGATTCCGAATAAAAGGACTTTTAGCGAACGACCAGAAACAACAGTTCTCTTTTCACGCGACAAGGGAAAAGTATCGAGTGTTTCGACTGCAAATAATATCGTTG
>JAACEJ010000413.1 GCA_011682565.1 Actinomycetota bacterium
TGGCTAAAATTTATCAAAGAGAACAACTCTTTGATAACGCAGCGTCAAATCAAACAACTAAACAATAGTAATAAAAAGTTGAATTTTGCAATTCGTTTAACGCGAAGATTAGAAAAACATGATGAAATTTGGAGCAAAATCTATCGTGATCAAAATCGGTTAATTAATTCAGAAGTTATTAAAATGAAATCTTTTATTGATTTATTTATAAAAGAAGATGGTTAACATATTGCATTAATCCGGATGCGTAGCCTTGCACTCACATGATCCGTCTTACACATGCAAATTTTCGCAGTTATGATTTAAACATAACGTTTTGTGTGTTCCTAATAATTTTGATTTGAAATGACGGCAGGTAACTGATCCAAAACGTCAAAAACCCATCGTCGAGACATCATAATTTTTTAACTTAATGAAACAACAATCCAACACATGCCAACAACAGATGAGCAAAAAACATCCCTACCGAAAAAGCGAAAATTTTGGCGCCGATTTTTTCGCTTTTGCCTGTACGCCGGACTGGTTTTCATTCTGCTGCTTGTCGTTGCTGTTGTCGCATTTCGAATTTTCTTTCCGCCGGATAAAATCCGTGCTCTGGTCAACCAAATTGCCGAACAAAAAATTTCTCGGCACCTCCACATTGGCAAGGTGAGTTTCAATCCGCTCAGAGGAATCGAGTTATCCAACATTCAACTTACACCGATGGACAGCGCCGCTGCTGCCGCGGACGAATTTCCGGTCATCTCTGCCACCATCAATAAAGTCATTTTAAAATACAGTTTGCGCGGACTGCTAAAAAGGCATTTGCTCATCAGGGAAATCGCATTGGAATCGTCAAAGCTCGATCTGCTCCTGCGCCCCCTTGAGGCCGATTCAGGCAAAATGCTTTCGTCTCAAGCCGAATCAAGCCGCCAGGATTCACTGCAACAACCGCCTTTGCCCGTTTCGGTTGACCTCAATCTCTTTCGCCTGGAAAACGCACAGATCAAAATCACGACAATTGATTCTGTCCTCTCGCAAAAATTATTTCTTGGAAACCTGAATTTCTACATTTACGATTTGCATTTGCCCAGAGGAAATTTAATGGAGCAGGACAGCCTCATTAAAGGGCGGATAAACCTGCGCTGTGAAAAAACACCGTTTTCTTTTGGGCAGTCTCTTCAGGATAAGGAAAATCTGTTTGCAACGGGTCGTGTTGATATTTCCGCTGATCTTTTAATCGATGGATTGAATGAAATAAAGACGAACGCAAAAATAGAACTGGATCGTCTTTTATTACGTTCTCCGCAATTTCCGGAAAAGAATGGATTGTCCCTGCCTTTTCCAGTTTCCCTCAGCCTCGACGGAAGCGCCAATTGGGAGCAGCAAAGCGTGCAAATTTCTCCCCTGGCATTTGTAATAGATGGAAATACCTGGCTCGCTGCGTCCCTCCGCGTGGATAGTTTGATGACGCAGCCCGTGCTCGATTTGCGCGTGGAAAAGGGTGAAATTCCCATCCGACAACTTTACCGCCTCGCGCACCTGGTTTTGCCCGACAGCTTGCTGCCAAAAGTTTTTTTTCATAATGATAATGCGGCGATTCGTCTGCTTAACACCCGCGTAAACGGGCCGTTGCCGATGAAGGAGTTGAAAGGCGCTTTGAATTTTAATGCAGAGGTGGAATTTAGAAATTTCGGCATCACTCTTAATCACGGTGCAATCGAATTAGACAATTTCAATGCAACTGCCGCTGCCGGCGGACAGGTTGTGGGCGCAGAAATTCATAACCTGCAAACACGAATCGATGTCAGCTATGACTCGCTCGCACTGGCTCTTGCCGATACTTTGCCGATTTACACCGGCGCCGGCGCTTTTTCCGCCAAAACGGAACTGAACGAAAAGTTTGTTCCAAAAACCGCTTCAGTTACTTTTTCTATCGCAAAGGCAATGGGAGCATCCATTTCCGGCAACATAGCCCTCACCGGCAGTAAAAGTTTAGAAAGCCTTCGCGGAAAGGGGCATCTTGCCGTAAAAAATATCAGTACCGACAATTTGCCTCAATCCCCGCTATCCACAAACGCAAATATCGAGGTGGATTTTTCTCTTGCCACCCTGGATTCCATTTCCGCAACAGTGAATCTTTTATCGGATTCACTGTATTTAGCACAGGAGGAAGAAACATACGTCTTTCCGCCCATAGACCTGGAAACAAAACTGGATTGCCGGACCGACACCACCTTTCAGAATATCACCATTCGCTCTCTTTCAATCCGGGTGAATGACTTGTTACGCGGCCATTTAAAAGCACAAGTGCTTGGAGCAGGTAAAGAAAACTTCTCCTTTGATCTTGACCAGCTTCAGATCCGGCATCGAGGACTCGTTGATTGGATTCCTAAACAATTTCAGTCTCAAGTTCGGGAACTTTCATTCTCCGGAATGACCACAGTCACTGCCAGCGGTACGGGAAAGGTAACTCCGAAAGCATTGAACTACTCTGCCGATGTTCATTTAAAAACAGATAGAACAAATATCAGCTTTCCTCCGCAGTTCCTGACCGTATCTGGATTGGTGGTAAATATCGATGCTCATGCACAATCCGACTCCGGCGTTTCGGTCGCTGCCTCTGTACGAATCGACAGCGTTGCTTTGGCAAACATTCGCAAGGCTCCGTTTCGTAATAATCATTTTTCAGTGAACTTGTCGAGTCAGGATTTCAACAACTTTGCTATCACAAAGGGTGAACTGTTATTGCCGGATATGAAGGCCGAAGCAAAAATGAGTGCGAACATTCAGGACGCGCAAAAAAATCCGGTCATCGATGCGGATTTCTCTCTTCATCAGGAAATTCCGGACAAATTTGTTTTCATGCCGGCTTTGGCACTTCAGGGAACAAATGATTTGCAGGCAAAAATCAGGATGGACAGCCAGTTTGTTGATATCACCACCTCAGTAAAAACGAAAGATCTGAGCATCTTTTTACCCAACGAAACAACAATTACAAATATCAATTCCGATTTCAGAATAGCACAAAAATTCGATCTCCTGAACAAGATTCTTATAACGAGCGATTCACCATCCATTGAAACCCCGTCGGAAGGATCAATCGACTATTTTATTTACCGGGACTATTATCACCGGACTTTAAAGAATCTGTCTCATTTGTCGATTGAAAAAGTTGAGGCTGCGGGTTATCTTGTGAAAAACATTGCCCTGGAAGCGGCAATCGGAAACGGACGCCTGCAGGTACCCACGTTTTTCGGCGAACTTTATGGCGGGGATTTCGGAGGCCGTCTTTCGCTGGACCTCGCCGGTGGAAACCTTGAAAATGCAAATTACCGATTATCCGCCCATTTTTCGGGAATTAATTCTGCGCTGCTGTTGAAAAATTCGCAAGATAAGAAAGGACAAGGAATCATTAACGCCAATGCGAATCTGTTCGGCACCGGGTTGGATCCGAATCAAAGCATGAACATTGGCGGGTATTTTTATATCACTGAAATCGGATCCAAAGTTGCCGATAATTTGCTGCGTTCGCTTGATCCGGAAGGAGCTGATTCCGGTATTCGCACAACGAGAATTCTCATCAATCGCGGATTTAAACCGAAACTTTTTTCTTTTATTATTCGCAACGGTTATTTTTACCCGAGCATCCGCTTCGCCCAACCCTGGTACTTTCCGGTTCGTCTCAGCGGTGGACGCGTGGAACTCAATCGAATTCCATCTGAGTTTTTCATCAAAAATGCCATCAGGCAGGCAAGTACTACAAGATAATTTTGGAGGCACGCCATGAAAAAAATGTATTTTATATTCTTATTTTCAACACTTGCTCTGCTACAATGCAGTATCCAGGCGCCGGAAATAACTGTAACCGGTGAAAAAACAGCGCTGGAAAATCAGGTTCTCGGAGCATTTCAAAACATTGAAAACAATACGTGGGTAACTGCATCCACGAGAGCATTAGGCAGCGGCCAGAGCGGTGTGCTTTCGGCAGATAAACAAAAAGTGCTGGATGCGGTACAGGACCGCAAATTCAACAAGGACGATATCGACGAATTTAAGCGCGACAAAGTTGTTGGTGAAAACAATAAAGGATTTCTGGAAATTTTACCCACGGATCGATACGAGCACAATCTGGAATATCAAAATATCGTGCAGCAAATTGTCAAAGAAGAAAATCGCGACCGGAAAATTATCTATGACCGCGTTTTAGCAGTCAATCAATCCGCTGCCGAAGCCGGGCAGAATAAAGTTTATGAAATTTTCACGAAACTGAATTATGACAAC
>JAACEJ010000414.1 GCA_011682565.1 Actinomycetota bacterium
ACCCATCCGGCCCTATTATGACGCACGCCGTGTTACGCTACCGCTGGACGAATTCCGCACCTACAAGCGAACAACGCCACGTCTTTCGCTCAAGGATCCCGACAACCCCGACGTGCCGCCGCAAATTATCAATTTGAATTCGGGATATCATTGGCAAAAAATCGGCGAATTTTGGACAATCAGTTTGGGGATACATGATTTTGTGCACGCTGTGCTAAGAATCGCACCGGAATCGGCCAGTCGGAATTACCTGCGGGTTTTTGATCAGGGCGGGACGCAATTTTATCAGATGTCCGTTCTGCCTCCCATTTCGCCGAATGACCACAAGCCGAAGAACATTCTTCTTGCGTTCGATCTGACAGACAAGTTTTATAATCCCGCTACTATTGTTCCTTCTTTTGAAAAGGCCGTGGAACTTTCGACCAGCGAGCGCGACTCGATCACCATGCTCTATTCCGCGTTCACGCCGGAAATTTACGATTCAAATTTTGTCCCGGTAACCGCCGGCCATTTGCAGGCGATGTTTGCACGCTACTATCAGCAGCCGGTGCCAACGCTGAACACACTCCCGCATTTGCTGCGTCAGGCCGTAAATATTTTCAATCTTCACGACAAGCCCGGAGAAATCTGGCTCCTCACCGATGCCTACACCCACAGCGACCCGCCGGAAACGGCAATGGAAATTATCAACCAGACATTGGGTGAGGCAAAAAAGGATGTCGTTTTCAGAATCATCAGTGCGGATCAGGGACATTACGGCGGCTGGTGGCGAAACTCAAAATACTATTACGGCAACGACTATCTTTACGAAAACCTGGCCCGGCTCAGTTGGGGAAGTTTCATCAAGCTGCGCGAATACCCGTTTTATGATTTTCTCGACGCCATGCTCGACGCCATTGCTCCTTCAGCGGCAGCCGTGGAGGTGGACGCGGAGCCGACGGGCGGCCTCTCTTATTCCCGTTTTCAACTCAACCGCGGACGAACAAATTTTCCCATCACCTTGCCCTATTATGAAATCGGTTTGTTCGACGGTTCGACGCCATTTCAAACGCATTTTTACGGCATGGTCGACGGCGACTTGTTCGCCAAAGATGTGGCCATAGATCGGGCCGATGAAGACCCCGGCTGGAAAGCCGTGTCGACGTTTTGGTTTGACCGCTACATTCAGAATTTGTTGCTGGAGCCGCAAAGTTACGAAACCATCGACTATATCGAAAACATCAGTGTGCAGCAACGACTGCTCACGCCGTATAGCGGATTCATTGTGCCCGGGCCGGGAGAAACCCTGGCGTTTCAGCGTCTGACCGAATCCATCGAGACCGCGGTGGAAACGCCGCAGGAAAAAACGCAGGATGCCGTGCCTGAAGATTTCAAAATACTGGCGTTTCCGAATCCGTTTAATTCTTCGACGGTGATTTCTTTTCAACTGCCCCGGGCATCGGGACTGCGCACCGTGCACATTCAAATTTTTAATATGCTTGGCCAACTCATCCAGGATCGCGAAATCGACACGGACGGGACGCAGACGAATTTAAAATTTCGCTGGGACGGCATGGATCAATACGGCAATGCAGCGGCCAGCGGTATTTACCTGGTGATGATAAATGCCGGAAATGTGAACAAGAGTTTAAAAATTACGTTGGTTCGCTAGGCTGGAGTTAATGATCATTTGAAAAAGCAAGGAGTGCAGCGCCTTCATGCGCTGCCGTGCAATCCATAAAGGGATTGCACTCCAAATATTAATAATTTGCGAGGTGATAAAATGAAAATTAAATCTATAATTTTGATACTGTTTCTGTTCGTGGGAGCGGCCATGTCCGCAAGCTTTTCCGTTTACGAAGCCAATTATCCCAATGTCAAAGATTACAACGTCAATGTAGACACGACATCGTTGAAAATCGTCCCGCGCGGCGCTTACGTTGAAATGAATCTAAAGCTGACCGTTTCGTATGATTTCGAAAGCTGGTTTTTTAAAAACTATAACGAGCTGGAATTTCAATGGACTTTTTCCCTGCCGGAACAAGCAACGATGACCGGCTTTTGGCTCATGCTGGACGATACCCTGCGTCCGGCAACTATGCTGGACAAATGGACCGCGGAACTGCTCTTCAGCGAGGTGAGCAGTCCGGTGCGCAACCCGGCGCTGCTCACCCAGTCGTTTCCCGATCGCGAGGGCATGGTGCATTATCAGCTTCGCGTCTATCCGGTTATGCGCGACATCAAACGCACATTCATTGTCCAGTACCTGCTGCCGGCCCGGCCGACGAACGAAACTTTACGCGCCTGGCTGCCGACATCGCAATTGACGACGCGGAATTTTCGCGGCGCGGAAAAACTGCACATTTCCTTCATGAGCGAAGATGAACCCACTTTGCTCGGCGCCGAAATTACAGATCATTCTTTCAACAATGCCACATCCTCCTGGGACTATGATATTGCTCTCGATTTTGATCAGTTCGTCGAGCTTGTTTATCCTTCACCCATTAAAGGAAAGCACTTTTTCAGCACATTTGAACAGAATGATGAGACATTTTACCAATTGGCCGTTTATCCACCGGAAGTGGAAAAGCAAATAACACCGCGAAATTTTCTCATTTTGTTCGACTATAACCGTTTCAACACCAACGACATGGACGGAGAACTGGTGCTGCTGTCCCTCAAGGAAACCATGCAGCAGGCACTGAGCGCTCAGGATTCGGCCAATATCATCGTTGCTTTCAAAGATTTAGCTTTTGCCGCGGACAGCCTGCTGCCGTGCACCGAAGCCAATCTCGATCGTATGTTTGAAAATGTTTTGCGCCGTTCTTTTCCGGCCTACAGTAATTTTCAAATGCTCCTCGCCGCTGCCGCGGATTTCATCAACAGAGGAAATTCGCAAACAGAAATCATCCTTTTAACCAACACCGATGAAATCGAGTTGTGGGGAAAATCCAGGGAACAGTTCGCAGATGAAATCATTTCCATGTTTCCCATGAATACTAAAATTCACATCGTCGATCTGGAAAACAAATCGTATTTAATTTACAATCGCGACCTCGATCAATATGAAACGCAATTGCAAAGTTTTTACGGCTATATGACAAACAAGACCGGCGGCAATTTATTTTTCCTGCGCTATCATTCGATCAAGAGTATCCTTGCCGCTCTTTTTTACGAAAAGATCAGCCATTTTCAGGAAGTGGAAGTGCAAACGCGCTTTGCAGGCGGGTATGCCTATGGCAAGCATCTCATCGCCCTGCACCGCGGCTATTATCCTCTGCACTTTCCGGTTATACAGGTCGGGCGATTCCGCGGGCAGTTGCCGCTGGACGTCACCGTCCTCGGCAAAGTCCGTTTGGAGAAGTGGCAGGATCAATTTACCATCAACGAATCGGATGTCGTTCCCGGTAGTGAAAAACTGGCGACCGCGTGGTACGGCGACCATATCCACAATTTGCTCAAACAGCCGCAAACCAACCCCACAATTATGGAGATTATGGATTTGAGCATGAAGCACAACATCATGACGCCGTACACCGGCTATCTTGTTTTTCGTCCGGGAGAAAACCGGGGCTACAATCCTGAAGACATGGCTTCGAACACCGGCGGAGAAAACAACAAAGGCCGCGGCGGAGAAGATTACGGCGGCGGCATGACAAATGTTGATACCAAGGATTCGACGCAGACGAGCGAGCAGATACTCTCACTCAATGCCTTTCCCAATCCATTCAACCTGGCTGTAACCATCACTATTTCGCTGCCGCCTGATATACAACTGCAGGATGTTCGCTTCGGCATTTATAATGCGTTGGGACAAAAAGTGAAAGAGTTTTCGCTGGAAAGCCATAGCGCCAAAATCACCTGGAATGGGTTGAACGATGCCGGTGAAGCGGTTTCCTCCGGGCTATATTTTGCCGTGCTGAGCGGGCCGGGAATAAGAAAGAGTGTCAAGATCGTGCTGGTAAAATAGGAAGCTTTTAAAACACTGAATACAAAGCATTGATCGCCCTTGGAAGGAAATTCCCAAGGCGATCGCCCTCGTGCCGCCGGTCGCACGCGGCACGGTTTTTAAATTTCCCACTTGAAATCAAAAATCGTTAATCATCATTCATAACTATCTCATACCGCCGGTCTCCGGCGGTATGTAATCACGGACGCTCCGCGTCCAGTGACGGAACCCGGTACAGTGCGTTTCTGGGGCAAACTCTTCTTTGGGAAAGAAATCGATTTCAGATTGATGATTAACGAATTAGGATTTAGGATTTATGAAGGGC
>JAACEJ010000415.1 GCA_011682565.1 Actinomycetota bacterium
AAAAATGATGGCTTTATTCTCACTTTTAAAAGTCAGTAAATTTGTAAAAACTGCCCATTGGTGGGCCATTTTGAAGAATTTGAATAAATTGTGATAAACGCGCCATGAAGATTTCAGTCACCATTCCCACTTTTAATCGTGCGGCACTGATTTTGGAAGCACTGGAATCGGTTTTGAAGCAAACCGTTGCAGTGGATGAAATAATTATTGTCGACGATGGCTCGGATGATGATACGGCTGCGGTGCTGCAAAAGTATAAAGACTCGATCCGAATTGTCTGCCAGGAAAACAAGGGCGTTTCTGCAGCCCGCAACCGCGGTATTGCCGAGGCAAAGTATGAATGGGTAGCTTTTCTCGATTCGGACGATCTCTGGCAGGTGAATAAAATTAAGCGGCAAAAGGAAGTTTTGCACGGGCACGCCGATTCAGAAATCTGCTACACAGATGAAGAGTGGCGAAAGGACGGAAAATGGAAAAATCAAAAACTGATCCACCAAAAGTTTTCGGGGTGGATTTACCCGCAATGTCTTCCTCGCTGCATTATCAGTCCTTCGTCTGTCCTTTTGCACCGTTCGGTTTTTAAAGCCGTCGGACTATTTGACGAATCATTACCCGTGTGCGAAGATTACGATTTGTGGCTTCGTGTTGCCAGCCGGTTTCCGGTTTTGTATCTTCCTGAAAGATTGATCGTCAAACGTGCCGGCAGTTGGGCACAGCTTTCGCAAAATCACAGTTTGGACCGGTATCGAATTATTGCCTTGCAAAAAATACTGGATTCGGGTACTTTGCAGTATGATGATGAAAAAAAGACGATGGAAATGCTGGCGGAAAAATGCCGGGTTTACAGCCTGGGCTGCCGTAAGCACAACCGGCAGGAAGAAGCGGAATGGGCTGAGGCGGTTCTTGCAAAATTTGGCAATAAATTATAGCCAGGCTTCGCCTCGAACCGACGAGATATTGGTATTTGATCATCTCTTTGATTGGAAAACCGAAGGAACAGGCGCTGGATGCTGGATTCTGGATATTCGATTCTGGATGCTGGATATGAACCGAAACCAACTTTTGTAATTATTCAGCCGCGTCGTCCGATATTCGCCAATTCATTTTAAAATGGTTTTGCCTGTTTTGCTGATCAAGGTTTGTAGAGTTACGATAAAAGGTTTAAAAGCAATTTCTAAACAAGAAAGTTCATAAAATTGAAACGATACATTTTTCTTTTATTAGCTGTTCTGATTTTTACACAATGCTCGCAAACTAACCGTTCATCCGACAGGCGGCAGATAGAGCAACTTGTTCGAAAATTTAACAAGGCATTCGACGAAAAAGATTTCGCAGCTATTGGGGGAATGATGACGTCGGATGCCCGCTGGTACACGCTGAATGGCCGGGTGCTGCGGGTTATGGAAATAAAACCTTTCTTTCTTCCAATGATGTCGAGATGGCATTCGATGGAAACAAAGATAAAAGACATTGAAATTAAAACGGATGGCAAGCTCGCGGTGGTCAGGTACAAATCCCGATTCGAGTTTACTTCCCACGCCGGTAAAAATAAAATGGACAACCTGCAAACGATAGTTTTTGTTCGCCAAAACAAGAAATGGAAAATATGGCAAATTCAAATGTCCACAAAATAAACAACAGACGAAACGAAAAATTTTCAGGCATGCAATCTCCGCCGCCTCCGGCATGGGCCGAGTCGACAGTAATTTATCAAGTCAACACGCGGCAATACACTGCTGAAGGTACATTTAACGCTTTTGCCGCTCACCTGCCTGAATTGAAAGAACTGGGCGTCGACATACTCTGGTTCATGCCCATTCATCCCATTGGAATGAAAAACCGCAAAGGGAGTTTGGGCAGTCCGTATTCAATCCGGGATTATTTCGCCATTAATCAAGAGTTCGGTACAATTGAAGATTTTAAAAAGCTTGTTGATAAAATCCATGAAAATGGAATGCACGTCATCATCGACTTGGTTGCAAATCACACGGCATGGGATAACCCGCTCATTTTCGAGCACGCGGATTGGTACGTTCATAGCAAAGATGGAGAAATTGTTTCACCCAACAGACACTGGCCTGATGTGGCTGATCTCAATTATGATAAACCCGAACTGCGTCGATATATGATCGGAATGATGGAATGGTGGATTCGTGAAACGGGAATCGACGGTTACCGCTGCGATGTGGCCGAACTGGTGCCCGGTGATTTTTGGGACGAGGCCATTGCGAAGCTGCGAAAAATGAAGCCGATCTTTATGCTTGCCGAGGGAGAAGCGCCGGAACTCCATACAAATGGATTTAATATGACGTATGCAAGCAAAATGTATCGGCTGTTCAATCGCATTGCGAAAGGTCAGGCAGTGGCTTCGCAAATTCATAAATACCTGCAATCCGAGTGGAGGCGTTATCCTGCCGGTTCCATGCGTATGCGTTTTACCAGCAATCATGATGAAAATGCCTATCGCGGCGCAGCTATCGAACGCCTCGGCCAGGGCACAAAAGCCTTTGCTCTGTTAACTTTTACTCTTCCCGGCAATCCGCTCATCTACAATGGCCAGGAAGCAGGTATTTCTAGAAAATTAAAGTTTTACGACAAAGATCAAATCGAATGGAGCCAAAGCGAATTTCGTTCGTTTTATAAAACTCTGATTCATCTTTTCAAGACGCATCCCGCGCTTTATGATGGCGCAATGCAACGTATAAACACTCAGAATGATTCCGAGGTTTATGTCTTTATTCGACGAAAGAAAGAAGATGAAATTTTGGTTGTTTCAAATCTTTCCAAGGCAGGATTAACAACAAAAATTGACTTGACCGATATTACGGGGAATTTTTCGGATATTTTTCGGCAGACACGGCTGACATTGGACAACAGCGAATTGGATATGAGCCTGCAGCCATGGGAATTCAGGATTTATGCAAAAGAGCTATGAAGCGATCTCCTCGAAACGGCACCCTGGCAGACATTCAGATTGCTTCGCTTCGCTCGCAATGACATTTTTGGACTTTTTACGAATTACTCTGCAATGAGAAGGAGCTAATTTAAAATGGAAAACATTGGTTTTATTGGCTTGGGGATCATGGGAAAGCCCATGTGCTTAAATTTGCTCAAAGCGGGATTTAAAGTAACGACCTATAATCGCACAAAATCAAAAATGAATGAGGTTGTCGGCGCCGGGGCAAAGCCGGCGGATTCACCGCAGCAAGTGGCGGAACAATCGGATATTATTATCACTATTGTTTCCGACTCTCCCGATGTGGAGCAGGTTATTTTAGGGGAAAACGGCGTTATCCACGGTGCAAAAGCGGGAAGCGTGGTTATCGATATGAGTACTATCTCACCCTCGGTGACACAAAATATTGCTGCACAGCTTGCTGAAAAGCACATCGACATGCTCGATGCACCGGTGAGCGGCGGCGATACCGGCGCCATTGCCGGAACATTGGCGATCATGGTTGGCGGGAAAGAGAATGTTTTCGAGCGATGTCTGCCGGTCTTTGAAGCCATGGGCAAGACGGTTACCCACGTCGGTGCAAACGGTCAGGGGCAGACCGTCAAACTGTGCAACCAAATCCTGGTTTCCGTAACAAATATGGCCGTGTGTGAGGCGGTTCTCTTTGCTAAAAAGTCCGGAGTCGATCCCGACATTATGATCGAGGCGACAAAAAACGGCGCAGCCGGTTCATGGCAATTATCCAACCTGGGGCCGAAAATGGTTATGCAAGATTTTTCCCCCGGCTTTATGATTGACTTGCAGCAAAAAGACCTGCGCCTTGCTCTCGAGGCAGCGCGGGAAATGCACCTTCCCACACCCGCCCTCGGCATGGTGCACCAGCTTTTTGCCGGCTGCCAGGCAAATGGCGAAGGGCAGGAGGGAACACAAGCGCTGGTCAAGTCATTGCAACGATTGGCGGGAATAAATGAATAATCTGCCGGTTCAAGTTTTGTAAACCGCACTCCCACGGTTTTTTATTCAGCCATTTTGTAAGTGTGCATGTATTTTTATTCAAGCATGACTCCGGATGCCGCGCAGAAGCTGCGGGCGTCAAATCAGTGTGTAACTTTGAGGTGTGTTGTGAGGTTGAAGAATAGTTTGAGAATGTTTTTTCTGGTGTCATTTTTTTCAGTGCAGGCAGTCTTTTCCGTCTCTCCCCATCGTTCTATCGAAAATCTCCCTTCAGCAAACGGTTTAAGCTATATTTCATTCAACTTGAAAAACGGAACTGTGGATCGTTTCCAACCG
>JAACEJ010000416.1 GCA_011682565.1 Actinomycetota bacterium
ACATTTTGGTCAACCTGTCCGGGCGTGGAGATAAAGACCTGGTTTCCAGGTAACAAAAGAATGAGGATGAAATGAACAGAATCGAACAGCACTTGGTCAATTTAAAAAAGAATAACGAAAAAGCACTGATATTATTTTTAACAGCCGGAGATCCATCGCTTGAAGCGTCCTTTGACATTATGTGCGCCCTGGCGCAAAATGGCGCCGACTGCATCGAGATTGGGGTTCCCTTTTCCGATCCTGTTGCCGACGGCCCTGTTATTCAGAGGGCAACCTCACGAGCAATCCTGAACAATATCAGGCTGGAAGACATCCTGAAATTGATACAAAAATTTCGGGAATCGTACGAAACACCTCTTGTGTGTATGGGATATTTCAATCCTATCGTCCGTTTTGGCGAAGAAAATTTTTGTCGCGCATTTCACCAAGCAGGAGGCGACGGGCTTATTATTGCCGACCTGCCTTATGAAGAAGGTGAAAACATGGAGGATATTTGTCGTCAAAATGACATTAGTTTGATTTACCTGCTGGCCCCTGAAATCGGCTCCGAGCGTACACAAAAGATACTCGATGCATCGAGCGGTTTTGTGTACTGCGTTTCCCATTTCGGCACCACGGGAACAAACAAGGGGCCGGACGTCCATGTCGATCAGGTTGTTCGTTCTCTCAAATCCATGACCTCCCTTCCGGTCGCGGTTGGCTTTGGCATTTCATCCATTGAAAAAGCAAAAGAGACAAGTCGGGAAGCTGATGGAATCATCATCGGAAGCTGGCTTTTGCAGGAACTGGAAAGAACCAATGACAAAGTCAAGAAAGCGGCTGAATTTGCCAAATCGGTAAAGAATGCAATCACAAAACAGGGCTGAACAAAAGCAAGACAAATATTCTTTTCCGTTGCACACTTTTATTTTGCAAGGCGGCACAACAGCTCGGAGGCCGGAAACCGAACACCCAAAAAATATTTCCTCATCTTACTTTGTTCATATTAAAAAGGAGATGCTAACCAATTTTTTGATTGACATTTAGCAAATGCTGTAATACATTTATTGAAAAGCCTGGCATTTATCGCAAATTAATTGGTTTTTCAAAAAATGGACGAAAGCATACCTAACAATAACCACCTTCCCACAGATACTGCATGGCTGTTTCCAGAGTATGATTTTCAGCTTATGGATTTGAGAGAGCATCGCGGATTAATTATCGAACGTATACTTGAAAAAGGGTCATGGGAACAACTTTCCTGGCTGTTTGCAATTTTTAGCGAAGAAAATGTAGCTGACTGGGTACGACAGCACGGGTTTCGTTTACTTTCAAAACGTTCATTCGCATTGTGGCGTTTAGTATTGCAAATAGAAAACTTTAAAGCTCCCGATTGGGTGGTTCTTGTAAAAGAGATGGAACAATGGTAACATTTTTTGAAAATGCTATCACGGAAACTTGTCTTCACGCATTGGAAAGCTTGAATAACTATTCTTTTATGGATGATTTTTATTGTGAATCTGCATCCCGCAACCTGGCTCGGAGATTGAGCGGTTTGGATTAATAACGAATGCTAACACGGAGCTACCCTTGCCTCGAATAATTTAGGGAAGGCATTGTCAGATATCGCCCTACGCTGGATGTTGGATAGTAAAAAAAATGATTCTTTATTACTTGATCAAAATAGCCCGCTTGATACTATAATAGTCCTTTGCCGTCAACCTGTAAAAATAAATCCCTGAAGCCAGCTTTTGCCCGTTATCATTGGTTCCGTTCCAGATCACAGAGTATTGTCCGGACGGCATCTCTTTATCAACTAAGGTCCTCACCAGTTTTCCGTTTACATTAAAGACGTCCATGCGAACATGCCCTGTTCCGGCAATGTCAAATTGAATGGCAGTTGTCGGATTAAAAGGATTGGGATAATTTACATAGAGTTTTGATTCCTTGACAACGGCACCGCTTCTTTCCTCAACTTTTGTATTCGAGCCAATGATGAACGATCTTTCATCCGACCATTGCAGATTCCTGTCTCTGTATCTTACTCTCCACCAATAGGTGCTCCCATCCGTCATACCAACGCCGGTCAGCATGTATTTCGAGAGATCAATTCCTTTATTTTTATCAATAGGCGTAAGGTTGGAAATAACTCCGTAAATATTCTCAAAATCCCTTTTTGCATCTATAACCGGCTCATCATAACTTCCTTCATCCGTACGCACCTGAAACAGATTACCGTCCCGAACTGCGCCTTTTTCATAGTTATGAGAATGACCGTACATCAGCATATCCACTTTGCTGTTCCCTGAGATTAACAAAAGTATTATTTTTTCGCAAAAAAACTAGTGATAGAAACCGTATTCAAACGCTGCATCAAACAGGGCAACAATATTCTCGGGGGGAACGCCGTACTGAACATTATGGACATTATTAAAAACATAGCCTCCACCCTGCTTGAATGTTTCGATATTACTGCGCACATGCTCTTTTACTTTGTCCGGCCCGGCAAAAGGTAAAACGTGCTGGGTATCGATCGCACCTCCCCAGAAAGTAATTTGATCTCCGAATTTTTCTTTGAGTGCTTTCGCGTCCATATTCACCAGACCAACTTGAACCGGGTTTAAAATATCGATGCCATTGTCGATAAGATCGGGAATATATTCTGTGCACGATCCGCAGGTATGATACCAGACTTTTGCTTTTGTCAGAGATTTGATATGCTGAACAAGTTTTTTTTGCCTTGGCTTTACGATATGGCGGTAAAGTTTTGGAGAAAAAAGAGGGCCACTCTGTCCGGTCAAATCATCGCCAATCATAACCACATCCACAAGATCACCCACTTCGTTTAGAAATTCCGAATAATAATCCAGCCAGAATTGCAGAATTTTGTCTAACAGCGCTTCGCAAAATTCCGGATCTGTCATCAGATCAATAAACCATTGCTCCAAACCTCGCATATACCAGCACGTCTCGTAAACCACGCCCCCAATTCCGGTGCACAAAGCGTAAGGCGTTTCATTGCGTATATGCAATGCCTGTTCGCGTAAACCTGTAAAACGAGTGGGATCTCCGCCGTTGGGGAATGGATAATCTTCCACATCTTTAACAGTTGCTTCTAAGAGCGGATGACAGGAAATGTCCATATAAAGTTGCTGCTCATCCGGCATAGACCAAATAACGCCAAACTCATCTTTGAAATCGTGCCAAATTTTGCCGTCCCGCGTGTTCAGTTCTATTCCACCTTTAAAATTATCCGGCCCGTGTGCAACTATGTATCGGGTATCAACACGAAATCGTTGCAATACCTGTTCGCCGGGTTTGGCAAGCTGCTGAACGGGATCGAGGATTGCAATCTCTTCCTGAAGACCCAGGTAGTCGATGAGTTGCTCATAAGCTTTTTTGTGTATCCCGGTCTGAAAGCCGCCAAAATCAATGGGCACCCGATCAGGCTGTTTATGATCGAGTGCAGTTAAAAGTCGTTCCCGTGATGTCATCATTCTTCTCTTTTCATCCTTTATTAACGATTGCAAAGCAAAGTGAAATATCCAAGTTATTTAATCCTATGAAAGAAAAATAGGCATAGAAAAGATTGAATTCAACCAATATTTTTTTCTTGACATTTCAACTTAAACTGCATGTAATTGCCTTCAATCGGTTGTATAGACAACCAGTCAGATTTTTGCACCTTTTCCCTTCTTAACCATTCTATTTAAAGGTTCGAATTAATGCATTTTTTAAAAAGGCTTGATGCATTCTTGACAATTTCTTTAAATTCTCATAATAATCCCTTATTAAGTTTAGCACATCATAATATTTTCAAATTTCTCCAGCTATAATAAATCCATCACTCTTGAACACATTCATAAACGGAACTCTATGAAAACATCAAGACTCCTTTATTTAGCCATTTCATTTGTGGTTTTTACAAGCACAAGTCTTCTTTTTTCCGGAACAACCGGAAAAGTTTCAGGACGTGTTATAGACAAATCTACAAATGAAGGACTGCCCAGCGTCAATGTTGTCGTCGAAGGCACAGCGATGGGCGCAGCAACGGACCCTGACGGGTACTACAGGATCATCAATCTCTCCCCCGACTCGTATAATCTGAAAGTAACAATGATCGGTTATACGCCAACGACGGTCAAGGAAATTCGCGTGTATGCCGACCGGACGACAACACAAAACATCAGGCATACCATCTCTATCCGCAGTTCAAGTGGTACAGCACAAGTTTGCTGATGCGAGTTCCCATCGCCCCGCTCTCCCA
>JAACEJ010000417.1 GCA_011682565.1 Actinomycetota bacterium
ATCTTGTTCCCCTGGCTGTTCTTTAATATTACAAACCAAATCTTTAGGAGAATGACGGATTGATTAAAGAATTCTTCGATATGCCGAAAATGGAAAAGTTTGTGGGTAAAAATTTCCGTTTTTTATCGCCAAACACATGGACGACGGTCTCGTTGCTTATCGCTGTTGCGGCATTTTTTGCTGTAGTATATGGACAAAATATAACCGGCGTCATCCTTTTTATAATTTCCACACTCTGTGATCTTGTCGATGGTAAAGTTGCGCGTTATACGAATACTTCTTCAAAGCTCGGTGCATTCTGGGATGGTACAGTAGATCGCTTTGTCGATGGCCTTTTAATATTGTGCTTTTTCTTTCTCGATTTCCCGGTACCGCAACAACAAATGGCGTTGATTTTGTTTGCTTTGTTATTCACTACGCTATTGCCGCCGTTCATCGTCGCTTATGCAAATCATCGCGGTGCGGTGCCGGATCCAACGGAAAAAGTCATTTGGCGATTTGCATTTCGAATTGAATATGTTGTTTTTTATATTACGGCAATTGGCTTGCATCCTGTTAATCCAATGATTAGTTATTATTTAATATGGGCAGGATTAGTTTTAATGTCGGCAACGGTTGTACAATCAATATACCTGGTATTTGTGAAATCAAAACTCTATACCTGATGAGGGGGTTGTTCTTTCAAAAGTCCTTAGTGTTATAGTTGCTCAGAGAGACGATAGCTGTTTACAGGATTATGCCATTGGCCTTGCATGTTGTGAGCGTTGTTCCTTGGGAGCGACACAGAGAAATAAAAGATTTATTAAAATCATTCTGTCCAATTAAAGGTTGTTACATGTCCAAAAGAGTTGTGGTGCTGGATACGGGATATGATTCCTACGACTATGAACATAAAGTGCTCGGCGAGGCCGGTTATGCTTTCGAGATATTTCCCGGCGAGCGGCATGATCGGGCCGGGAAAATAGAGTTTGCCGGAGACGCCGTGGGCTTGTTCCTTCGCTGGACCGAGGTCGACGACGAGTTCCTGGATGCGCTGCTGTTGCATCCGCAGGTCATCGCCACCGGGCATTATGCCTGGTACTCGACCAATGCGGCTATCGAACTACAAAGACGCGCGGCGGATAATTTGCTGATGATGCTGCAGGGTGATCTGCCGGAAGATTGTCTGAATTCGCAAGGGGATTTTTTTCCTTGATCTATAATTTTTACAGACTTAAATTGCTTTTGAAATTAATATTCCTGGTATTTGTGAACTCAAAACTCCATACCTGACGAGGGGGTTATGCTTTCAAAAGTCCTTAGTGCTGCGGTCGTAGGAATTGATGCTTACATCGTCAAAGTTGAAGCGCATCTGGAAGGTAAACTGCCGAGATTCACGACTGTGGGACTTCCCGAGGGTGCAGTTCGTGAGTCCAAAGAAAGAGTGCAGGCCGCGGTCAAGAACTCGGGCTTTAGATTTCCGGTCAAGCTGATTACCATAAATCTTGCTCCGGCAGATGTTCGCAAGGAGGGAGCAGCTTTTGATTTGCCGATCGCTGTCGGCATACTGGCTGCGGTCGGTCAGGTAGATGAAAGCCGTTTACAGAATTATGTCATTCTCGGCGAACTCAGCCTGGACGGCAGTCTGCGACCTATTCATGGCATTTTGCCTATAGCCGTTCAAGTAGCAAAAGAAAAACTTCGTGGTGTCATTGTTCCTACTGAAAATGCCAAAGAGGCGGCTATGGCCAGAGACCTGGAAGTCATTCCGGTTTCTTCCTTAATTGAAGCTGTCGGTTTTCTCAACGGCGATACTTCAATCTCTGCGTTTCATGCTGATCTCAAAGAGGTTTTTTCCAGTCAGCGATTTTATCACGTGGATTTCAGGGACGTGAAAGGGCAAGAACATGTCAAACGTGCACTGGAAGTTGCCGCTGCAGGGGGCCACAATATTATTATGGTCGGACCGCCCGGTTCGGGCAAAACCATGTTAGCCAAAAGATTGCCGGCTATTCTTCCCGACTTGTCCCTGGAAGAAGCTTTGGATACGACGAAAATACATTCAGTTGCCGGTCTGTTAGCTGAGAATGAAGCTTTAATTGCCACCCGACCGTTTCGATCTCCTCATCATACGATTAGTGATGCCGGTCTGATTGGCGGCGGCACCATCCCGAGGCCAGGTGAAGTGAGCCTGGCGCATAATGGCGTTTTGTTCCTGGATGAATTACCGGAATTTAAAAAGAATGTTTTGGAGGTGCTGCGCCAACCTTTGGAGGATGGAAAAGTAACTATTTCGCGGGCCATGCTATCTCTCACTTACCCGGCGGAATTTATGCTCGCTTCGGCGATGAATCCATGTCCCTGCGGTTATTATACCGATCCAAACAGAGAATGCTCTTGCACCATTCCGCAAATACAGCGTTACCGGTCGAGGATATCGGGACCGTTGCTTGACAGAATAGATATCCATATCGAAGTACCGGCAGTAAAGTACAAAGAACTCAGCGGAGATTCCATAGGTGAATCATCAGCAAATATCCGTGAGCGTGTTGAAGAGACGCGGCAGAGACAAATTGCCAGATTTAAGGGACATCCCGGATTATTTTGCAATGCTCGCATGGCGCCAAAAGAGATTAGGAAATATTGTCGGGTCGATTCACAAGGCCACGAACTTTTAAAAATGGCTATCACAAAACTCGGTCTTTCTGCCCGCGCTTACGACCGAATTCTCAAGGTTTCCCGTACCATCGCTGATCTTGAAAAGTCCGAGCACATCAAGCCGGAGCATGTCAGCGAAGCGATTCAATATCGTTCGCTGGATCGAAAAGGTATTTTTTAAGCATCAGGATTTGCACTTATTGGAGAAAAATATAATGAGCTATAAAACAATACAAGCCTCAACGGAAAAAGATATCACGATTATCAAGGTGATGCAAAAGAGGATTTTTTTAGAGATATCTGACCAATTTCGGGATGAAGTTATCTCGGTCATTGAAGATGGCGGGACAAAACTCATTTTTGATTTGAGCCAGGTTCACGTCATGAATAGCTCTGGGCTTGGCGTTTTAATGCTGGCCCGTGATAAAATAGAAAAACGCAACGGGAAAATAATTATTTGTTGTCTCATGCCACTTATGGATGAGATATTTACAAGAATGCGATTTACGCATTTTTTCGAGATAACCAAAGATTTTAAAAGTGCACTTGAAAAGATGGAATAGCGCTTGACGCAGAGGGGACAGCGAAAGAATTATTCACGGGCATAAAAAACCCTGTAGCTGATATAGCGCAATAATAGAACCGTGTTTTACACGGTGGGTACCGCCTGAATATTTTTTACGTCCACTCATTTTCCCCGAAAGAAAAATGGAGGCATGTAATACATATCCAGAGCTAAGCTCCCAATATTGCGGTGTTGGTTCTTTTTTTGCTTTCTACACCAACTACAGGGACATTCTTGCTGTCTTTAATTTGTAAAAATATGATCTAAATGTCAAGTAAAATATTTCTATTAGCAGGAAAAGCCGCATTTTATTTTTGATTATTTTTATAAAAATTAAGATTGCATTTCTATTTACTGTTTTATACATTCCAGTAAAGAAAGAGAAAAAATATTATTCGAGTTTTAAAATGAAAAAACTAGTATTTATTTTTACTATCCTTTTTTTTACAAGCTTGCCGATTTTTGCCAGTGCGCAAAAAGTTCTCAAGATTATTATTAATGGTGATATAAATCCCATCTCTGCGAAATTTATAGTGGATAATATTAATCGCGCGGAAAAGGGTGACTATGAATGCCTTCTCATTCAAATGGATACGCCAGGAGGGCTGTTAGAGTCGACTAAAATGATTGTTAAAAAAATTCTCAGTGCTGAAGTGCCTGTCGTAATGTATGTGGCTCCGAGCGGGTCGGGAGCTGTTTCAGCCGGGGTCTTCATTTCAATGTCATGCCATATCCTTGCAATGGCCGAAGGTACAAATATCGGTGCAGCTCACCCGGTGGGAATCGGTGGAAAGCAGGATACCAGCAAAGTAATGGGGGAAAAGGTCACCAATTACGCCTCTGCCTGGATACGTGGTATTGCGGAAAAACGCGGCAGAAATGCCGATTGGGCGGAAAAGGCTGTGCGTGAGAGCGTTTCAATAAATGAGAAGGAAGCTCTAAAAATACATGTTATTGATCTCATTGCAAAAAATGAAAAGGAATTATTGGAAAAAATTGATGGCTGGAAGATTCAGCTCCCCGATTCCGAAAAAAC
>JAACEJ010000418.1 GCA_011682565.1 Actinomycetota bacterium
GTTATTAAATGTATTGCCTACCGTAATATCCGCAACCACAGTAACGGGTTCCTTGAACAGCAAAATGCCGTCGCCCTGATTATCCCTTTCCCTTTTTCTTTTCTGACCGTAAAGCTCTACTGAAGTAAACAACTGTCCGTTATTAAAATCCGGGTCCTGCCCGCCGCGGAACCTGTAATACGGGCCGTCATACCCGGTTTTCCCTTCCAGTTCGCTTGCATTGACGGTTATGACTCCTCCGGTCGGATTACAGATCGCTGCGCCTTTGGTAAAAAATCGCACCCAGGCACCGCTTGGCAGTTCCTGTGGCTCTGAAGAAGGATAGCCAAGATCGGTATCAAACTCGTCGTGATAAAATGTGATATAATAGTAATCGCCAAAAGTGCGGCCGTAAAAGCAACCGGAAAGGAGCGCTGTGGTTAAACCGTAACGCATACGATTAAAAGTATTCTTTCCCCATTCCGCGCGGCTTTCTCTTTCATAATCAATAATCATGGTAAAATTCGTCATACCGCGTTCCTGCATTTTCTTATCCCATTTACGGTTGACGTTCATCATGGATTCCCAATTAGTGGAGAAGCGCATAAACCCTTCCCACAACATACCTTCGACAGTATCCAGTCCATAATTGTCTTCTGCTGCGCCTGTATTCAAAGTAACAATCGACCATTTACCGGGATGCAACTCGCTAAACTTTTGATGTTCGTATTCCAGCATGGGAGTGATGCCTTCTTTCCAGCGATCATTGACCCATGCCAGCCCTGCCTGTGCATAACCATGTTCATCCAAATCACTAATGTGATTGTAATTGAAATCGATTCCGGCTTGTTTTTCAAAATCATCGAGCCAAAAGTTAAGCCTGAAAGCATCATAAAATACGCCGTCAAAAACGCTAAAATCCTGTCGCCTGAAGCGGTCATCAATAAACCAGCGCCATGTCTCTTTTCCATCAACCTTTGGCGCCAGCGAGGTCATGTTATGCAACATGCCAAAACCGCTCATTCGGTGCGGAAATTTGACACTGTCGCCCACGGCATGATTCGAGTTGAGCCCATAATCTCCGCTGCCCGGAATTCCATAAATGCCGTTTTCATCTATACTGCGGTACTTGATCCAATCATCCTCGCCCACAAGCGCGTATTTATGCCGCGTTGGCCAGGTATAATCACTGGCGGACTGGAAATGAATTTCCGTATCACCTGCCTGCGCCGGGCTGGTCAGTTTGTAAAATGCCGCACAATAAGCAAGCATCCCCGGCGGTTCAGAACCGGCCCAAACGCCCTGGCGACTGGTTCCAAAAATAAGAATATCGGGATTCCACGCCCGGATCGAGTCGTTCATTGCTCTGGCTTCCTCCTGGCGCAAACCATGAATAGCCAAATCGTATCTGGAGAAAAAATAGTCGGCAGCGCCTCCGGATGTGCCGTAAGGACTTTGAAAAACGGTTCGCGGAAAAGGAGGATTATAGTTTTGAGAAAAGAGAACTGCGGGCAGTAACAAAATTACTAAAATGAAAAAATTGGTAACGTACCTCTTTTGTCGATGTAAGATTTTCATTCGCTTCACCTTTGTGTTTAAGTACCAGACTGGAACATTAGCACCAGTTACGTTGCAAATATTATGCAAGCCCGTGATGATTTTTTTTCACCTCTTTAAAAGATCATTGACTTCATCCCCTTTTGTACAGCACAACAACAGGTTGTTTTTCATGCAATTCAAGCGCCATCGTTTTCAAGTTCATTTAAAATTACCGGCAGGAAATTAACTGTAAACCCGAATTGGAAATCCGGGTTTCAAGATGGGAAAAAAATTGTCCCATAAAAACCACATTCTCCATTTCAGGCAACGCTGCACGCCGGTTGCAAATATCACAAGCCGGGAACAGAAACAGGAAACATATTATCGTATTACTAGTGTAGAATATGTAAACATGGCCGAGTAATTGGCAAAGTTTTTCAGTTGCTACAAAATTTTTTCGGAATGGCCGGCTCGAACAGTTACAAAATTAATTGACATATCTTTTCCAACGAGGAAATGAGAAACTCGTAAAAAGTCCAAAATGTCATTGCGAGCGAAGCGAAGCAATCTGGATGTCGGCCATAAGGTACAGTTTTCTAAGGATCGCTTCGTCGCTCCGCTCCTCGCGATGACATGCTTTCCGACTTTTTACGAATTACTCGGAAATACTTTACTTATTTTTCCTGTAACATTAGTGCAATTAGTGAAATAGTGGTTCGTTATCTCTTGATTTTCAAAGGCAGTTCACTGCGATAGGATTTACGAATTCATTGTTTTAAAAAATATTTTTCATTATCTTTGCCGACTATATATTTTCAGAACAACCACCAGACACTTTTACAGACTCTCCGGTTATAGCCACTGTGTCATGTCCGAATGGTCATGGCAAGTATCCATTGCGGCGTTTTCAACGGATTCCTGCCAAAAGCATACGGGAAGGATACGGTCTTTTATGAAGAGAAAAAGTGCGGGCAGTAAATTTTCAAAGACCGAAAAGGAAAAAGAATGACAAATCTGAATAAACTCTTGCGCGAGCTGGAGCTTGTCGCTTTATGGAAAAAAAGAATTCCCCTCAATCCCTGGTATTTTATCGAAGGACAAATTGAACCTGCCGATATTGCGGATTTTAACTACGAAAAACTGCCGCTCAAACAAGTGCCCTGTTTATGGGGCGGGTACGACAGAACCGGCTGGTTCTTTCACGATCTAAAAATTCCCGACGAATTGGCCGGCGAGAAAATCTATCTTTTTATCGAAACCTCCGAATCGCTGTTGTTCATCAACGGTCAGCCCTACCAGGGCATCGATGAAAATCATAAAGAAGCATTGCTGTTTGACAAATCCCCGAAAGCAGCCAAACTGCACCTGGCCATCGAAACATATAGTGGGCGGAAAAGTGAGCAACGGCTATTTCGCAAGGCTGAATTACGAGTTGTCAACGAGACCGGATGGAAGATTTACTGGGCGCTCTATAATGCCGTACAGGTTTTACAGCAAATGGATTCCGAAAGCAGCCTGGCCGCCGCATTCAACAGTTTTTGCATTGAAACAGCACACAAAATCGATGCGCGCTGGCCCGGAAGCCGGGAGTATGAAAAATCGCTGAAAGCAGCACTTGATTTTTTTGAAAAAGGCATTAAAAATTTCACGGATAAATTGCCCCTCAAATTATGGACAATGGGGCACAGTCACATCGATGTCGCGTGGTTGTGGACGATTAAAGAAGTGAAAAGAAAATGCGGGCGTACATTTTCTACAGCGCTTCGTCTCATAGATGAGTACAGGGATTTTCATTTTGTTCAAAGCCAGCCGCAGCTTTATGCGTTCACAAAAGATCGCTACCCTGTTCTTTACGAACAGATCAAAACCAAAGTCCGCGAAGGGCGCTGGGAACCGGTCGGCGGTATGTGGGTGGAAGCGGACTGCAATGTTCCCAATGGCGAGTCTCTGGTGCGGCAAATTCTCTACGGCAAACGCTTTTTCGAACAAGAGTTCGGCGTCAACGTCAATACACTGTGGCTGCCGGATGTTTTCGGCTATTCCTGGGCTTTGCCGCAAATTCTCAAAAAATCGGAAATCGATTATTTTTTCACAGCCAAACTTGCGTGGAATGACCACAACGAATTTCCGTACAATGTTTTTTGGTGGCAGGGCGTAGACGGCACAAAACTTCTCAGCTACCTGACATTCAACTCGAACCTGTACAACTCGCACCTGGATGCCGCCCAAGTCAAAGACGCTTACACCCGTTTGCGGCAAAAGCTTGTCACCAAGAATGCGCTCATGTCCTTCGGCTACGGTGACGGCGGCGGCGGCGTTACGCGCGAAGAAATGGAAAACAGGGAATGGCTGAAAAAATCGCCTGCACTGCCCGAGCTTAAAAACGGTTCGGTAACGGATTTTTTTGACGAGCTGGCAAAAAATGGGGATCAATATCCGACCTGGGCGGATGAACTATATTTTGAAAGGCACCGGGGTACATATACCAGCCGGGCGCAGGCAAAACACGATAACCGTAAATGTGAAGTCCACCTGCGCGACGCGGAAATATTTTCAACCCTGGTTAAAGATGTCCTGGCTTATCCGAAAATCGAATTGCAAAAAAACTGGCAAAACTTTTTAACGACACAATTTCACGACATCATCCCCGGCAGTTCAATCCCGGATGTTTATATGGAAGCAAAAAACATCTACCAGGATGTGCTCG
>JAACEJ010000419.1 GCA_011682565.1 Actinomycetota bacterium
GTTAATAACCCTTGCCATTATTGGGGTTATTGCGATCATTTGGCGATTGTTCGTCGGAATGAAAATTACGGCCCTGTCCAGCACGATTGCCTGGGGAATGTGGGTGGCATTTTATATTTATTTTATCGGGCTTTCGGCCGGTTCTTTTCTCTTTTCCACTCTCATCTATGTGTTTGGGATTCACAAACTGGAAAAAGCGGGCAGGATGGCTCTCATATCCGCGTTGTTTGCCCTCCTTGGCGGTCTGCTTTTCGTGTGGATGGACCTGGGGCATCCCTGGCGGTTTTGGCGCATGGCAACGAACTGGAACTATCGCTCGGTGCTTGCATGGGAAACGTTGTTTTATGTTTTCTATATCATTGTGGTCGGCCTGGAGATTTATCATCTTATGAAGTTCGACTTTTACAATCTTGCGCAAAAATGCAGCGGATGGAAAAAATCTATTTACAATTTCCTGACGCTTGGATTCCGTGTACCGGATGACCCGCAGCAAATGGAAGCAATGCAGCATAAAACTGTCAAGACAGTCAAATTGCTTGGCATCATCGGCATACCTATCGCTATTGGCGTACATGGAGGTACCGGCGCTTTGTTTGCGGTCGTGGCAGCCAAGCCCTATTGGTTCGGTCCGATTTTCCCCATTATTTTCATCGTTTCCGCTCTGGTTTCCGGCGCAGCTTTGTCGACTTTTCTTTATGCATTTTTTGGTGAAAAAAATGATAAGGACTATCTCGACATTGTCAAAACTCTGGCAAATTACCTCGTTTTGTTTATCGGAATCGACGTGCTGCTCATGTTCTCCGAATTTTCCGTCAACTTGTATGCGGGTTTGCCGGACCACTCCCGCGTGCTGTACCAAATATTGTTCGGACCTTTTTCTTATACTTTTTGGGTGGGTCAATTATTTTTGGGCATCATTCTTCCTATTGTCCTGATTGTGCTGAAAAAGAATAATCCCAAATGGTTGGGCGCGGCCGGTCTGTCTGCGGTCATCGGCATCATTGCGGTTCGGTTGAACCTGGTTATTCCAGCGTACATCCTGCCGGCTTTAAAGGGTCTGGATAAGGCCTATCAGGATCCTAGATGGAGGTATTTTTATTTTCCCAGCATTGGAGAATGGATAACTACAGTCGGAGCGATTGCCATTATTGTGACCGGCTTTGCTGTGGCATGGCGCTTTCTGCCGATTTTTCATCGTAATAATGTAACGGATTTGGCCCGGACAGGCTCAACAGGAGGAATAAAATATGGAAAACAATAATATATCGCGCAGAACATTCTTTCGCTCCTCAGCGCTCTTTGGCGGTACGGTGACATGCGCCGCAATTAGCCAGGGATGCAACGGCGCCCTGGACACAGTGGAAAACAGAGTGGATTATCCGCTCAATGATGCGGAAAATGTTATTTATTCTGTGTGCTTGCAGTGTCACACGGATTGTCCCATTAAAGTGAAAATTTATGACGGCGTTGTGGCAAAAATTGACGGCAATCCTTATAGCCTGCAAACGTTAAATCCGGATATTCCTTATAAAACGTCAATCCAGAGCGGCGCTAAAATTGATGGTGGTGTGTGCCCAAAAGGACAGGCCGGAATTCAATCGCTTTATGATCCATACCGCGTGACAAAAGTTCTAAAACGTGCCGGCAAGCGCGGCGAAAACAAGTGGCAGGTCATTCCATTTAACAAAGCCATCGAGGAAATTGTTGAGGGTGGGAAACTTTTTGCACACGTATCCGGGGAAGAGAATCGGCAAATCTCCGGGCTGAAAGATATCTACAAGCTTCGAGATGCGAAATTGTCGCAAAAGATGGGAGCGGATGCGATGGCAGTGGGCAAAGGTGCCATGTCCGTCGAGGCCTTTCAGAAAAAATATCGCAATCATCTGGATGTTTTGATCGATCCTGATCATCCCGACTTTGGCCCGATCAACAACCGGTTTGTTTTTCAGGCAGGACGAATAGAACATGGCCGCAAAGAATTTGCGCAACGATGGCTAAAAGGCGGATTCGGCAGCATCAACTGGTTTGAACATACCAGCATTTGCGAACAATCGCACCATATTGCATACAAGAAAATGACAGATCAGTATGTCGGCGGAAAATGGATCGGCGGCAAGGATCACATGAAGCCCGATTTATATCATTCCGAATTCGTCATTTTTTTCGGCACCGGCGCTTTCGAAGCTAACTTTGGTCCGCCTTACTTGAGCAATTTGGTCACCAATAATCTGGTCTCCGGTCAGCTTAAAATAGCCGTGGTTGATCCGCGGCTTTCAAAAACTGCAGCAAAAGCCTGGAAATGGTTGCCGATTAAACCCGGCGGAGATGCGGCGCTGGCTTACGGTATGATCCGCTGGTTAATCGAAAACAAGAAATTTGATAAAACCTATTTGACCAACGCCAACAAAGCGGCGGCCTCCGCAGACAATGAGACCACATGGAGTAATGCTTCCTGGCTGGTAAAAATAGAAAAGGATGGCGCCGGCGCACTGTTGCGGGCAGCAGATATTGGTCGCGGCGGCAAGGATCAGTTTGTCTGTGTCAACAACGGACGGACGGTGGTGTTTGAGCCGTCGGCAGGCTCTGCGGCAGAAGGCGACTTGTTCTACAGCGGCAGTATTGGCGGCGTGAAAGTGAAATCGGCGTTTCAGTTATTGTACGACTATGCCGGCAGCAAATCGATTGCTGAATGGGCAATCGAAGCAGGTCTCTCGGAAAAGGACATCGTCGATGTGGCGGCTGAGTTTGCCAAATATGGTAAAAAATCCGTCGCAGAACTGTATCGCGGCGCCGTGCAGCACAGCAGCGGCTACTACAACGCCCAGGCAATTATTTCATTGAATTTACTTGCCGGCAATCCCGATTGGAAAGGTGGTTTAAGCGCGGGCGGCGGCCACTGGCACGAGGATGGCACAAAGGCCGGTCAACCGTTCGCGGTCGTTAAAGGAATGCACCCCGGCAAGCTCACCGCATTCGGTCATTGCATTAACCGTGAAAAAACAAAATATGAAGACAGCACTCTTTTTCGTGAACAGGGTTATCCGGCCAAACGTCCGTGGTTTCCACATAGCGGGAACGTGTACCAGGAAATCCTGCCATCCGCGCACGATGCCTACCCCTATTCGATCAAAGCGCTGTTTCTGAACAAAGGCACGCCCATTTTTTCATCGCCTGCCGGGCACAGAGTGATTGAGACCTTGACCGACGTGGCAAAAGTCCCTTTATTTCTGTCCTGCGATATTGTTATCGGAGAGACGACAATGTATGCCGACTATGTTTTTCCCGACAGAGCGATCTGGGAGCGCTGGGGTACGCCGCACACAACTCCGGCCTGCCCCGTAAAACAGGCAAAGGTTCGTCAGCCCACTGTCGAGCCTCTTGTTGAAAAAGTAAAGGTCTTTGGCGAGGAGATGCCCGTTTCCATGGAAGCCGTCATGCTGGCGATTTCGGAAAAACTACAGCTTCCCGGATTTGGCAGAGATGGATTCGCGCCCGGGATGCCGTTGACCCGCTGCGAGGATTTCTTTTTGAAAATGGTCGCCAATTACGCCGCGGGAGATAAACCCGGCGGACAAGTGCCCGACGCTGACGCGGCGGAAATGAGCATTTTCCGGCAAGCCCGAAGCCACCTTTCGCCGGCTACGTTCGACGAAAAACGCTTTACAACGGCCGTCACTGACGCCAACGGCAGGAACTGGTGGAAAAAGGTTGTCTATATTCTCAATCGCGGCGGCAGATTCGAAGATTTCGACGCGTATCGCAAAAGCGGCGTGAAACTGCCGCATCTTTTTGGCAAGCAATTTAATCTCTACGTTGAAGCCGTCGCTGAAACTCGTCATCCATTCACCGGCCGTCGATTTTCCGGCATCGGGCTGTATGAACAGGCCAAAGCTTACAATGACCGGACTATCAAAACGAAAGGCTACCCCTTACGTCTGATTACTTTTAAGGAGATTCAGGGCGGACAATCCCGCACACTGCCGAACGACTACTGGCTGCGTGCGACGTTGCCGGAAAATTTCATTCTCATCAACGCAAGCACAGCCAAAGAAATCGGTGTTAAAAATGATGAAAAGGTTCGAGTTGTTTCACCCACGAATCCTGTTGGCATTTGGGACCTTCACAATGGAACAAAGTTACCTGTTGAAGGTAAAGTCCAGGTATTGCAGGGCATGCGTCCGGGCGTCGTGGCTATTTCGTGGCACTTTGGCCATTGGGCCTA
>JAACEJ010000420.1 GCA_011682565.1 Actinomycetota bacterium
GGCATAAAACTTTTGCTCGACCGTAATGCCCGTTTCCCACGACCAGCGAATTAATAACATGGCATCGGATACAAGGTTGGGGTCTATTTCATCACAGGCCTGTCGTGGCGCCTGCTCGACACCATCCACAATCGTCGTGGGCGGTTTCCGGCGTAGTACCAATTTGAATTTCAATGGCTGAGCCGCCGACTTTTGCGGCGATTGAACTATAAGGCTTGAAGAAACCGAACCCACAACATAAGGATAAGTGGTGCCTGTATATTCTTTCCAGTTCTTCATGCCATAACTTAAACCGGCCATGCGCTCTGTGGCATTCATCAGCCGCACATCTCCGACACCCGTTTCCCGCCAATGGTTGCCGGGCCAGACATAGGAACTTTCCCAGCCTCCACTGGGAATATCTTCATCCTGATGCCACAACTCTCCTACCCAGAGATTCTTTTTGCCCGTAATCTGTGCATATAAACACGTGTGCACCAGTAAAAAAAGACCGACAAATAATACTTTATCCTTAAATCTCATAACGAGTTATCCTCTGTAAAACACAGCCATTCACATTTTGAAGCCTAATGAAAATCGATTGACTATACCGAAGGCACCAAAGTTTGTAAATGAATAATCAAATTGAACCTGCAAACCCTTAACTGTTGTTTTCAAGCCAGCGCCACCAGTAAAGTTTTCTTCATCATAATTCAGCTTGTATCCACCGCGCAAAGCGAAAAGGTTGTCAAAGACATACTCGAGGCCAAAATTCATTCTTTCGGAATAATCTCTAGGGTGCAATGCATCGACCGCAAAGGTTAAAACATGTTTTTTTTCGTTGGGAGCAACGAGTTCGTTCAAATCAATTGCTGCCCCGAATCGAAATATGAGGGGCAGAGGTTTATTGGCAAAGTTTTGTACCGACATACCTATTCTGATATTTTTAAAGTCGGAATTATAAAAAGTGCCAAAATCATAAGCAACAGCTTCAGTCTCGTTTTTTATGCGCTTTGTAGATTGGAATTCAGTGTGCAGGTATTGCCATACCTGGCTCGACGCAAGATCCTGATAAGCATATTTTACCTGTCCACCCAACGAAAACCGATCTGTGATGGCAGTCGCATAGCCAAGCCCAAAGGCATATTCACCGGCTGAGAAATTTCCCTGGCTGATGTAACCCTCCCAAGCGTGTGCATCGACAACGGTTCGTTCCATAGACCCATAATCAACGGTTATATAATCGGCAATGATAACGCCGTAGCGGCCGGTATTGTAAGTTAAAACTCCTGCCTTATGGTCGATGTCCGCTATCCAGTTCGTTTGTGTAAATGCGAGCGAGAGTCCTTCAGCATAGGCGCAGCCTGCAGGGTTATAAAAAATGGAGATTGGATCCCCACTGATTGCTATAAAAGCATCGCCCATGGCAACAGCGCGCGCGCCAACCCCAAGTTTTAAAAATTGCATCTTGCTCTGCGCAACTTTTTTCATTTGCGCGTTTGCAAGGGAAAACATTATCAGAATAGAGAGAAGACAAAATGATATTTTTCTACTCATTATTTTTCCTCCGATCCATTTTATTGGCCAAGATCAAAATTAAATCGTAATCCAAAAAAGACTTTAATCGGCCCGCTGACTCGATAAATGTAGTTTTCGCCAGGTTTGTTTTTCGGACGCACGATATGGGAAGCCTGGTAATGCCCAACACGATCGCCTTTTTTTAACGACGCATAGTATTTGTATTTCTCACTACCCGGATTTTGTGATAGTCCGTCTAAAGCCCCAATATTTAACAGCTTGCGAGAAAATAAATTACGAACATCAAGATAAAACACTGCCGGTAGTTTTCCTATTTGGACGGTTTTACTGATAGAATAAGAGTTGCTGAAAGAATTGGCATATTGTAAATTGTTTCGGATGAATGGATTATTCGTCGGATTCCAGGTAAATTTAGAGCCTTCCGCCCAGGACAGGATTGCGTTAATTCGCCAGCCCCCCAGAAGCTTCGTGCCTAAAAATTTGGGACCCCAATCATCCGGAGTATGGATATCCAGATTAGTAACAATGCTCGGAATCCAATTCCACAGCACTTCGTCGGGATAGGAAAATTTAGAATAAGTTGGTACATTAAACGGATCTCCTGCAACATAGCGATTTTCAAATCCAATCTCACCTCGTTTCTGGCCGCTAAATTCGGTTTGCAGCCAGCCCGTTAGAAACGTTCCGACTCGTTTATATAACCTGAATTCCCAACCAATAATGTCTTCATAAGACTTGTTTTCCCATGTGCGATAATGTCTTGTCGGATCGGGAGAAAAAACATTTTGATAATACACCCAGCCCAGTTCATCCGTAACATCTTTATAATAAATAGCGGTATGAATGAGAAATTCATTGAATAAAACTTGCTCATATCCTAATTCGTATTGCACCGTCTTTTCCGGCTTGAGGTTAGGATTTCCACGCCATTCGATAGGAGAATTCATATAAGTGTTTGGTAAAAATCCGTAACGGTAGGTGTTGTTTGGAGAATTATATGCATGACCATAATTAAAATAGATTTTGCTGCTTGCCGTCATAGGATGGGAAATTCCCAGGCGGGGACTAAGTCGATAGTATTTTTTACTGCGTCCATATTTCATGCTATCTAAATTCGCCCACATATCAGGAATAAAAAAGTAGTCCGAAAAAGGATCGCCCGGTTCATAATCTTTGGAATTGGCATCAAAATATTCCCCCCTCAGGCCAAAGTTGCCGATGAGGCCGCGTATTTCTGTTCGATCTTGAAAATAAAGGGCACCATATCTTGGGAGCTTGTTATAGCGAATTGCACGATCTTCAACGGGAGTTCTCACTTCGTACCAGTCACGGTGAATTTTATTTTGATTGTAGTAAAATCCGGTCTTTATTTGATGATACTTATTGACTTGGCTTGTCAGGTCGCCACGTACAATAAAAGACCATCCGTTCGATAAATCCTGATCCGGTGCGGAATCATTTAAATTCAACTTTCCAATTTGATCATAAATGGGCCGTCCCGGGATGGACCAGCCGTTTGGAGCTTCATCATAAGATGAAGGTGGGCACCATATTTCGTCACCACGAAAAAGCAGCGTATCTTTGCTAACATAATGTTTGTTTGTCGGATCCCAATAGCCATGGACATTTAGTGAATCGGGGTGAATGGTATACAATTCACCGGAAATATTTTTTACAAGTGTGGTATCCCGCGCAGGGCCATGTCGAAAATTATAATTGCGCTCCATACGCGAAATACGAATTTCATAGAAGGTTTTTGGGGACAATGTATGAACAAAGTTTAATCCCCAATTTGAAGTTCTGATATCACCCAGAGGATTAATGGAATTACCATAAGTTCCTCCTCCGCCGGTACGCATGATAAATGCATCGTCGCCTCTTTCACGATTCGTATTCGCCATGCCCCATTCATCCGCCAACATCCCCAGCATTGTTACATGCATTGTCGGAGAAATATGGTAATTAAATTTAAGCATGGTATTTTTTTCAGAAAAGTGGTTGCGCAGTGCAGGATGAGCGTATGCACTGTATTTTGTTCTATGTGATACCATAAAATTCATTTTTGAAAAAGCAGATCCCAGAAACGGAAGGGAACGTCCGGGCATGGGCCCGCTCACGGTCGCATCAATAATATAATCCGGCAGATTTCCCTCTTGCCGCCCACGATGACGCCAACGCCAGAGTTCTCTTCGCTGCTCAGGGGACATGTCATTTGTGGAATCTTTATCGGTCAGCATTTTTTCTGAAAATTTTATCCATCCTTCAAATTTATCTCGCGGGAGCGGAAACATTTGTGCAAGCCTTACCGAATCCATAGAAATATCGCTGCCGTAAATAAGAAAGTTTTTATCCTCAAGGTATTTTTTGGGCCCGGTATATTTATATCCCGGCGGGCTATAACGACTATCAAAGGAAACAGCATATCTGCTTCCTCCTTCAGTTGTATGAACATTGATGATGCCTGAACGCAAATCACCATATTCCGCTAAAAAACCGCCCGTTTGAATGGTGATTTCTTCAATTGCTGTACGGTTATAGGACAAAAAAGGAACGTTAAAGACATTGTCTTTCATGGAAAAACCATCCAGATAAGCCATGACTTGGTCTGATCCACCACCCCTGATATTGATTTTATTATTATAAGTATTTACCGATACACCGGGTGTGAGACTCATTATTTCCTGCACATCATTTACAGCC
>JAACEJ010000421.1 GCA_011682565.1 Actinomycetota bacterium
CCTGGAAAGGAACCGGACGGATATCCGAAAGCCCGGCGGCCGAAGTACCGACAAGAACAATCCGTCCCTCGAACATTTCCTTGGGCACGCGCTGCATCAGCACGTCATAATATGAAATATAGCGAAAAGTTTTAAAAGTGCCCTGGTAATTGATGAGCATACGGCTCGCTTCGTCAATGGGGATGCGAAAAACTTTATTTTTGCCTGATCCGGGTGGATTGATGACAATCTCTTTACCGGGGACAACGCTCACATCACTTTGCCTGGCGCTGAGAATGCCGAGTACCATCGAAAGCGACAGCGCCGTGTATTGACGTCCGGCAAAATTGAGAAACATGGGCATAGTGCGAATAACGCTGTCATTGTCGGGAGAAAAATTGGCAAATCCGACACCGGCAGCAGCGTTGTAAAGTTCGGTCACTTTGCCGTCCATGCGGTCGGCATGTTTGAAATATTTCATGGTTTGCAGATTAAGAGCGAAAGAATATTTTGCTGCATTAAATCCCTTTGGGGGAGAATGCATGGGGTAAAGGAAAGCATCCGGATCGGCCATGGAGAAAACCATGGAATGAAAAACAATATTTGAATTGGCCGTCGAGTTGATCAATGCCTCATCGGCGCTTTTATCTTTGTCGCGTTCCATAAACAAAACATCGAAACCAATGGCAAGGGCGCCGCCTTCCGTGACATAGTTGATAATCTGTGAATGATATGTTCGCGGCCAGCGGCTGAATCTGCCCAGTTTTTCCAGACTGCGGTTATCAATATCAATGATGATAATATCGTCAATTGTTGAACCGTGGCGGAGGTCATAGAGATGTTTCAGCCTCTTCATATAGCGCCAATCCAGAGTTTTGGCCTCAAAATCGTTAAACAAACCGGGCCAGGCAAGGCTTGTAATAATAATAATGAGCAAAGCAGAGATCGTTCCCAGAATTGCACCGGTGAAAAGTCTCTGTGAAAATTTTTTATTCATGGTACCATTCCTGTTTGGGCTGAAAGCTCAGGTTAAGCCGTTTGCGCCTTTTGTGCCGCTCTATTGCCAGGCGGACAAGTTCGTCCAGCAACTGAGGATAGCGAATTCCCGATGCCTCCCACAGTTTTGGATACATACTGATTTGAGTAAAACCCGGTATGGTATTGATTTCGTTGAGAAAAAAGCGATTGGTTTCCGCATCTAGTAAAAAATCCACCCGGGCCATTCCCTCAACCTCTGTTGCCAGGGCTGCTTTTATTGCCATGAGTTGAATAGCCTCATGAATGTCTTTGGGCAGATCGGCGGGGATTTTAAGATCGCTTGCGCCATCCACATACTTGGCATTGTAATCGTAAAACTCATTCGAGGGAATGATCTCACCTGCCACCGATGCTTTGAGTCGGTCATTGCCCAACACACTCACTTCAATCTCCCGGGCATTTTCCACCGACTTTTCGATCAACACTTTTTTATCATAATTCAAAGCCAGATCAATAGCGCGAGCAAGCTCTTTTTGAGTATGTGCTTTTGAAATGCCGACACTCGACCCGAGGTTCGGCGGCTTGACAAACACCGGCAGTCCCAGTCGCTCAACCATCACATTGATCATTTGGTTCTGTGACATATTCGCCAATTGGTTGAGGAGAAGCGGCGTATCACCATGTTTGTGGTGATTCTGCCAATCTGTGCCGCGCAGCCATAAAAAATCCACTCCGGGGAGGCCGAATTTAGTGCACACCTGCTTTTGCAAAATTTTATCCATACTTAATGAAGAGCCAAGCACACCGGCGCCGACAAAAGGAATATCCGCCATTTCAAACACCCCCTGAATGAGACCGTCTTCTCCGAATGTACCGTGCAGAACAGGAAAAACCACATCTAATCTCTCGAAAGATTGAGGGAAATCTGAAATATCGTTTTCTCTTTCTATGGGTACAAGATGTTTTACCGAAGGAACCGGCGGCAAAAATACGGACATGACATTTTCACCGGAATTGTTTTTCAGCTTTTCCAGCGCGTCCGGCCCTGTTATCCATTCGCCGGCTTTACTAATTCCAATGGGAACAATTTCATATTTTGTTTTATCCAGCGCATTGATGACCGAAGCAGCCGACACCAACGAGACTTCATGCTCTGCCGACTGTCCGCCGAAAATGATGCCGATGCGCAGTTTTTGGGTCAATGGGGGGTTCTCCTTGTAAGTTAATTTAATTAATGTACAGAATACAGTCACCAACTTTTAAATCAAATTAATAAAAGTATGCAATTCTCAACGAAATTCCTTGCAATTCCCCATCATTTTTTTGGTGATCTTTTCTTCATAGTTCTTCATTAGTTTTTATTGAACTTATTCGTAAACTGTTCATAAATCATTTTTCAGTAATTTCCCATGGCCGCCTTTAGCGGGACCGATGCGTTTTAGCAGATTTTTTGCTTTTAGCTTTGCAATATTTTCTTTTATTTTGCGAGAAGATATTCCAACAAATCTTGATAATTCATTTGTTGTTATGTTCGGATTTATAATGATGGCTTCCATTATTTTTTTTTGGTTTTCGGTGACCTTTTCGGTGACCTTTTTCTCCACAGTTTTCGATGAAAACTCTGCATCCTCTACCGGACGAATAAAAATGGTAACAAATCCCGATTCAACAACATTAAACTGCACCTCCACATCATTCTCCCGGCACTCGTCATAAATCCGCTTTAAACCGGATCCCCATTTTTCCACGTCTTTGGTTAGGTAAAATATTTCGGCAATCAGCGGATTTCTTAAATTTGCTCTTTGAGAGTAACCGATTACAGGCTGTCATTCCGAAGGAATCTTGTAAGGGAAACGCTGGAACTGGAATTTCCATTACTTAATCGCACGTCCGACAGGATTCTTACTGAATGACATGAAAGTTAAATTATCTTTTAATAGTCGGCAATTTAAAAATCCATGAAGTCTTTTTTTATAAAACAACCAACAGACTCAATGATCGGTTATCTTTGAAAATCTAATCACGGCATATAGCTTTTACTCAAAACGCCTCAATCATAGCCTTTGCTTCCTTGTAAACCTTTGGCCCCGTTTCCGGCCCCAGGGAATTAATCTCGCCGTAGAACCCTTTCTTCGATCCATAGGTGTACGGCGGTTTGGTGTCCCATTGGGTCTTGGGCATCATGTAGCCGACTTCGTCATTGGCAAGACCGATGACGAAATTATATTTTCCTTTCATGAGTTGACGAAGCGGCGGAACTTCGACCGGCTCGCCGGGAAAATCGGCGCCCTTTGGCACTTCAACGCCGCCGTTGACAATTTCCGGGTTAATCTCACCGGGAACAGTCAGAATCCAGGCATCGCCGATGGATAGCAAGTCCACCTCGCTGCGCAGTTGTTTCATTTTGTGAAATCCGCGATGAAAAAGGCCCAGAGCACCGGCGAGTTTGAAATATTTATTGCTCACATTAAAATAAAACGTACGCGCCGCCAGCTTCATCGTCGGATTTTGCACTGTTTCCCATTGGCCTTTTTCAACTTTATCCAGAACCAAATCGGCCAGGCGATAACCCTGGGCACGCGCTTTATCGAAACTGCCTTTCTTAAAGCTTTCTTTCAGCCAGGGATCGTAGACATTGCAATGAAGCGTCGTCATTAATCCGCCCACAGCGCCGTTCGCCCAAATTGCTATACCGCCCACGCCTTTGCGTTTTACCTGGCCACTGTAAATAATGCCCTTTTCAACACCTGCCAGCCAATAGTGGGCAAAATCCGCCGTAACATATAAATTATCACTGCCCAAAGTCTCCGGATGATCTCCCCAGTTCATAAACAGCCCCAGCATTGTGTCGGTCTCTGCATCCCGGAACTGCATCATGTTAATGGCATCATCCAGAACTCTTGGCGGCCGCGTATCGGTTACAAGATCACTTGCCGTAGAATCAATACGCGCCAACATCATTTTTGCCGGACGCAGCGATTGCGTTGCCGATTCAATCGCTTTCACCGCCTGACGCTGGACAAACTTTATATAGTCGGTATTGACACCCGTTTTATAAAACTTGGGTCCCCACAATCCCATTAAATCCGGCACTTCATGATTGTGAACCGAAGTAACGATAACATGATCCACCGGCAGTTTTTTTCCTTTAACCATTTTACGAATGGTAATAACATCGTCGTGAAAAAAGCCGATGGCGTCCAGCACAACAATCGCTACACGAAGCTGTCCATCATCAAAAACAATGGCGCGCGCCCAG
>JAACEJ010000422.1 GCA_011682565.1 Actinomycetota bacterium
GAATTACTCAGAAATTAATTAACGAGTTTATTATGCGACCCCAAAGAACTTTAATTCTTATTTTGACTTTAATATTTATGCCTTTGTTGTTAGCCGCCCAGCATCCTCCAAAACCTCCCCGCGGTTATGCAAACCATACTTTGCTTAAAGTTGCTGCAGCGCTCAAGTTGCTCAAGCTCGTCGATTTGAAGCCCGAAGTACCGGAAAACCTCAATGTATACAAAAACATCGAATACAAGCGTGTTGGCGATCATTCTCTCAAACTGGATATTTACCAACCGAAGATTCTTCACCATCCTGTTCCCGGACTTATTTTCATTCACGGCGGTTCATGGAAAACCGGACACAAAGAAGATTACCTTGTTTATCTGATCGCATTCGCTGAGCGCGGTTACGTTACCGTATCGATCACTTATCGATTTTCGCAGGAAGCAATTTTTCCTGCTGCGGTTGCAGATGCAAAGTGCGCCGTCCGCTATATTCGTGCTCATGCAAAAGAATATTCTATTGATCCGAAAAAACTTGCCGTCATCGGAGGTTCGGCCGGCGGGCACTTGGCTCTGATGATTGGTTATTCTTCGGATGCCCCTAATCTGGACGGCAAATGCAGCGCAGACAGCGTTAGCAGCCGGGTGCAGGCTGTAGTGGATTTATACGGTCCAACCGACTTGACCACGGACTTTGCGACGAGCAAAAAGGTTGTGCAGGATTTTATGGGGAAACCGTACAAGGAAGCAAAAGAAATTTACCGGGCGGCCTCCCCCCTTTTCTATGCGACGCCGGATGATCCGCCGACGCTTATTTTTCATGGTACAATTGATAAAGTTGTACCGGTGAAACAGTCCGACAGATTGAAAGCAAAACTCGATTCCCTGGGTGTGCCGTGCGAATACCACAAGCTCAGAGGCTGGCCACATGCGATGGATGCAGCAGTTCCCGTGAATAAGTACTGTCAATATTATATGAATGAATTTTTCAAAAAATATTTAAAATGAAAGGAAAAACAATGACCACTCTATGGAAGATAATATTTGTTTTAGCCGGTTTTTCGATGCTGCTCGTTTCATGCAAAAATGGAGGTACCGGTTCATCATCACAAAATTCGGGTGCAAAAACGTGGGGAGAAAAACTGGGATATCCTGCCGACAAACGTGTGCTGATTTTGCACGCCGATGACATCGGTATGTGTGAAGAGGCCAATAAAGCGGTTATCCCCTATTTGCTCAATGATCAAATCCAGTCCGCGGCGATTATGATGCCCTGCGCCTATGCGGATGAATTTGCCGAATGGTACAAAGAACATCCGTCGAAAGACATTGGTCTGCACCTTACATTAACCAGTGAATGGAAAACCTGGCGCTGGGGTCCGGTTGCCGATCCCAAAACAGTTCCCGGCCTTGTGGATAAGGACGGGTATTTTTGGCACGATGTCCCGGATGTTGTGAAACACGCATCGCCGGAAGAAGTTTCCACGGAAATCCGCGCACAGATTGACAAAGCACTCTCGCTGGGCATCAAACCCGGTCATATCGATACACACATGGGGACGTTGTACGGCAGTCTGGGTTTTTCGAAAGCTTATCTCCAGGCAGCAATAGATTATAAAATTCCCGCTATGGCTATCGAGTTCACTGAGCCGGTTGTAAAACGTTTCCGCGCTCAGGGCTATCCTATTACCGATGAACTGATAAAGTTTGCCGCCAACTATCCGTTTCCAAAGCTGGATGACTTTTGGGCTGTTCCCGCAGGCGATTCTTACGCGGCAAAAAAAGAGAATTTCAAAAAACTGGTTAAATCATTAAAACCCGGAATAACTGAAATTATTTTTCACCCTTCCATCGAGACGGATAATCTGAAAACCATCACCAACTCTTGGCAGCAACGGGTTTGGGAAGCACAAATGTTTGCCGATCCCGAAATTATTCAATTTTTCAAGGATGAGGGAATTCTTTTTACGAACTGGAAAGAAATAATGAAAAGGTTCAATGGCCTGAAATAAGCCGCAATGTAAATATTGTATTCCTCAACTTTAAGAAGGAGCAATAAACAATTTCCGAAATCCATAACGACATGTTTCTCACGCTCACAGATCAGGAGGAATTTGTCAACCCATACACTCACAAAATTGAGACAGGATCGAATCAATGGGCAATCCGATGGGAAAACGAAAGCGGTGATGTTATTTATACAAATGACGAAAACTATCGGCCCAATCACGACAGTCGTCTCAACAGATTAGATTTTAAAAAGTCGGTTGTTCGCAAACGATTCCCATAATACGTTTTCTTACATAGCGATACAAAAAATATGACCACTTTTTCGTTTACAATTTCAAACGAAACAATATTTTTAAAATAAATATTGACTAAGGACTTGTTTTTTTATACATTAATATTATAAAAAAATGAGGTGCTTATAATATGCCCATTGTAGAAACAAAATACGAGCATGTAATCCTTGACGAGCAAGATATACCTATCATTGTTGGCGCCAATATGAAAGTTGTTGAGTTGATATTGGAAAAGATTGCATACGGTTGGAGTCCGGAAGAACTTGCATTTCAGCATCCCTATTTAACCTTAGGGCAAATTCATTCCACCCTAGCCTATTATTGGGATCATAAGGATGAACTTGATCGGGACATTGAACGAAGGATTAAATTTGTCGATAAATTTCAGGCGAGTCAAAAAGAACCATCACTTTTAATCCGTTTGAAATCAAAAGGATTAATATAGTGTCCATAAAGTTTTATATGGACCACAATATTCCTCGCTCAATTACTATGGGATTGCGACTTTGTGGTGTTGATGTAATTACAGCATACGAAGATCATACAAGCAATTTACCAGACACAGAATTATTAGACAAAGCAGGCGCATTGCAGCGCGTTCTATTTACACAGGATGATGATTTGCTTTTAGAAGCTGCAGAACGTCAACGTTTAGGTCGATTTTTCAACGTCGTAATTTATGCACACCAATTACGCATTTTAATTGGAGCTTGTGTCAAAGATTTGGAATCTACCTCTAAGGCTGGCGAACCGGAAAATATAGAAAACAAAGTAATCTTTTTGCCCCTGATAAAATGAAAATCCCCGCCCTGAAAGGGATACCTGTTTTCAGGATGGGGATTTTGTATATCAAGAAGCGGCTTGCGGAGAGTATATAAATAAATCAATCCTCTCCTTCTAGCCAATTAAGCCGGATATGCAAATTAATCCGTAACGTTGGCAACCGAGTTGCCCTTGATGAGGAAGTAAATTTGTAAAAGTAGTAGCGTAACCTGAAATTCCATTCCGCCCATCGGATGAGTTTTTGATGCCATAAAATTCCATTGGCCCCAATGCACCATAAAAATAGCACCAAGCATTGGGAACATGAGCAGCAATGCGCCGACTCTTGTCATCCAGTCTTTGTAAAACCCGCCAACCAGCACGAGTAAACCACCGACCGTTTCCACCACAGCTAGCATAAAAACCATAATGACCGACATGTGCATCATTTGGGCAAGGCCATTGAGATTTGGAAATTTAATTAAACCGTGATAAATAAATACACTGCCTAATGCAATGCGCAGCGTCCAGTGCGCGTAAGGTGATAATTTATTCATAAAATCCTCCGTATCTAAAAATTCAAGCAATTGATTAACAATCTGTTTTATTAGACGGAGGTCATTTGAAAACCTTACACATCGCCCTTGCATTTATGAAGCATTTTATTTATTCTATGATACGAAAACAGGTCAAATCTTTTGCCCGGATAAGTGCTATGGGGGAAATTATCATGAAGAAATACGCATTGACTATTTCTGTCATGCGTGGATTGCAGATCAATAAGAAGGGATTAACTTTTCTATTTATTTTTTCCCTGCTCCAGGTTTCTGCGGATGCGTTCCCGCGCAGTTTCACTGAGAGAAACATCCGTCAATATCTGTTCATGCTCTACATCTTTAGTATATTTATTGAGCATATCCTGAATTATGAGCAATTGATCACGATAGCGCGTACAAAGATTGCATCCCAGCAAGTGAATACGAATTTCGAGCTTATCACGAAGCGAGATTTTGCCATCCATGGATTCGGAAATTTTATGTGTAATAATATCACAAGAGGGCGTCAAACGGGACATGACAGCCATTAAAATTTGATTCATTTTCATTGTAACTTTGGACATAATACTTTTTATTTCTCCTCCAAACCAAACCAGTTG
>JAACEJ010000423.1 GCA_011682565.1 Actinomycetota bacterium
ACTGGTTTGTTTTCGAACCCCTATTGAGAGACTATTTTCGTATAACGCGCAATTATTATTGTTCCCTGCTGCCTACGGCAACGCCATATTCCAGAAATGCGATTTTCGCCGGTCTTTTTCCAAACGAAATTGAAAAACTTATTCCGTTGCTGTGGAGGGAGGGAAGCGAAGAGGATGATTTTAGCCGCAACCGTTACGAGCATGAACTGCTCGAACAGCAATTGGTGCGCATTGGCGTTAATTTACGCCCCGGCCCAAAATATGCCAAAGTATTGAATAACCGCGAGGCCGATATGCTGGCGCGGAAAATACAGGAATATGCAGATGTTCCTCTGTCAGCAATTGTGATTAATTTTGTTGATATTTTGGCGCACACGCGCAGTTCTTCGGCATTGATCAAAGAGATGATCCCAAATGAAGCCGCGTTTCGGGCAATGACGCGTTCCTGGTTTGAGCATTCGCACATTTTTAACGCCTTGCGGCAACTGGCGGAAAACGGCAATACGATTATTATTACTTCCGATCACGGCAGCATTCGCGGCCTGCGTGGAACAAAGGTAATCGGTGACCGCGAAACATCGACCAGTTTGCGTTACAAATACGGCCGGAATTTAAAAGTTAATCCCAAACATGCTATGATTATCAAGGATCCGAAAAAATACAATCTGCCGGTGCGTGGCGTCAATACAAATTATATTATCGCCAAAGAAGATTATTATTTTGTTTACCCGACAAATTATCACTATTATTTAAACTATTACGCAGACAGTTTTCAGCATGGCGGTATTTCTTTGGAAGAAATGGTACTTCCGGTTATAACTTTGGAGGCCAGGTAAAAAAATTCTTAAAACAGCAATGCAAAAAATAAAAGAAGCATCGACTTTACCGCAAGCGGAATTTACCAGCAAGAGTCGGGAGGAGACAATAGCATTCGGAAAGCATTTCTCCATGGAATTGTACCCCGGAGATGTTGTCGCGTTTTACGGAGATTTGGGGAGCGGCAAGACAACGCTGATTCGTGGTATTTGTACCGGTCTGGAAGTGGATGAGATGGTAACCAGTCCGACATTTACATTGATTAATGAATATCACGGCAAGTTTCCGGTTTACCATTTTGATTTTTATCGTCTCGCCTCGGAAATGGATCTGCACGATTTGGGCGTGGAAGAGTATTTTAACGGCGATGGAATTTGTCTCATCGAATGGCCGGAAGTGGTTCACGATCTGCTGCCCGAAAATAAAATTGGGATACATCTCAAAGCACGATTTGAGCCGGGATGGGAGAACAAGAGGGAGATCATTATTTTTAATAAAAGGAAGGATAATAAAGTACGAAATGATCATTTTGGGAATCGAAACTGCGACCCAAATTTGCAGCACAGCGCTAATCGGAAATGACAGCTTGATGGCCGAATACCGCCTGAATATCAAAAATGCACACGCCGGCAAACTTGTCGGGGCGATTGAAAAAATATTGCAGGATGCCGATATCAAGGTGCAGGAACTCTCGGGAATTGCTGTTTCCATCGGGCCGGGTTCTTTTACCGGATTGCGTATCGGCCTTTCCGTGGCAAAAGGCCTGGCTATGCCGGATGCGATCCCTCTTGTTGCGGTTCCAACATTGACAGCGCTCGCTTCACAGGCGCCCGTGGCGGACGGTGTGGTTTGCCCGCTCATTCGTTCCAGGGTGAAAGAATTTTATGTCGCGTTGTACCAACGGCGTCAATTTGTGGACGAACAATTCGAGGACGTTCATGTACTGCAAATGGACGAGTTGCACAATTTTATTCCTAAAAATGCCCTGCTTATTGGCGATATCCATGCTTTACAAAAGCAGGGTTTTAATTTAAGCGGTTTTCAAACGGCTCCTCAGCAGTATTCTTTGCTGAGCGGCTACACCATTGCACGACTTGGCGCCGCACTTGTATCCCAGGGCAGGATGGAGGATCTCGATACGCTCGAGCCGCTCTACCATCAGGATTTCATTGCCGGTAAACCTAAAAAATCAGTTCTGTTTGCAGAATGATGGCTCTAAAGCATTTAAACTTTGCAGCGACATTATGTACATTCAAAGACCCTGTGACCGGCAGAATGTTAGAGATGCGATACATGTCACTTGACGATCTTGATCAGGTTTGTTTGCTTGAGGAAAAAATATTTCCCAACCCATGGCCTCTCAATGCTTTCATGAGCGAATTGATGGCACCCTATTCTCATTCTTTTACTGTCCGGGATAGAAAAGTGGTTGCTGCTTATGCCGTTACCTGGTTTTTGGATGAGGAATTCCATCTTTCCAATATTGCTGTCGATGGCGCTTATCGCCGACATGGAATCGCCACATGGATGATGACGGAATTTCTGCAAATGTGTCGAAAAACCGGAATTAACATTGCACATCTTGAGGTTAGAAGATCGAACACGAGTGCCGTTAAATTATATCAAAAATTTGGTTTTAGCGTTACAGGTGTCCGAAAAAACTATTATGAATCTGAACACGAAGATGCCTTGATGATGAGTTGCAAACTGTAAAAAATTATTTCGGAGTTACTATGGAATGGTTTAAACGTGTCAAGCGAGGATTCGCGACACAGGTTAAAAAAGAACTGCCCAATGGAGTGTGGATCAAATGTGATCATTGCGGTGAAATATTGTATAAAAAAGAACTGGACCGCAATCTCAGCGTTTGCACGAAATGTGATTATCATTTTCGTATAAACAGCGACGGTTATATCAATCTTTTAGCGGATGATGGAACGTTTAAAGAATTTAACAGCAACATCAAGTCTGTCGACAAACTGAAATTTAAAGACTCGAAAAAATATTCGGATCGTCTCAAAGATGCAATGCATAAAACAGGTTTGAACGAAGCCGTCAGGACCATGACCTGTACGACGAACAAAATCCCTGTCGTTCTTACTGTCATGGATTTTCGATTCATCGGCGGCAGCATGGGATCGGTTGTCGGCGAAAAAATTGCACGAGCTGCAGACAAATCATTGGAAACAAGGACGCCGCTCATCATCGTTTCGGCTTCCGGAGGCGCGCGAATGCAGGAAGCTGCACTTTCGCTCATGCAAATGGCCAAAACATCTGCACGACTGGGAATGCTCGTAGATGCAAAAATTCCATATATTTCTATATTAACTCATCCGACCACCGGCGGCGTCACGGCAAGCTTTTCCATGCTCGGTGATGTTATTCTGGCAGAACCGGGTGCACTTATCGGCTTTGCCGGGCCGCGTGTCATCAAGCAAACCATCGGCCAGGATTTACCTGATGGATTCCAGAGATCCGAGTTTCTTCTGGAACACGGCTTTGTGGATGCCATTGTCCATCGCAAAGATATGAAAGAACGAATAAGACAGATATTAACTTTTTTCCCAATTGAAGATGCGGCAAATGTAAAGATGAATTCAACAATGCACCAATAAAGCAAGCGGAAAATATTGTGAAAATATTATTAACAAATGATGACGGCATCAATGCACCGGGTTTGGCCGCGCTGGTCGCCGAGATTTCAAAATTCGCAGACATAATCGTTGTTGCCCCGGCAACGGAAATGAGCGCCGTGGGGCACGCCATCACACTCAGTGATCCGCTGCGCGTCAGCGAATATCATAAAAACGGCACTTTCTTCGGTTATGCTGTGAGCGGCACGCCGGCAGATTGTGTCAAAATCGCTCATTATGCACTGCTCAAAGATCAGCCCAAACCCGATGTTCTTATATCGGGAATCAACCTGGGTTCCAATACGGGCATTAATACAATCTATTCGGGAACTGTTTCCGCAGCAACCGAGGGAGCAATCATCGGCATCCCCTCTTTTGCGGTTTCGCTGGCGACCTATACAAACCCTTATTTTGACATTGCCGCGGAATTCGCCGGAAAAATAGCGCGGCTGCTGCCAAAGATGAATCTGCCCAAGGGTGTATTTCTGAACGTAAACGTCCCTCCGGTTACACGCGAGGAAATCAGGGGCGTTCAGATTACACGCCAAGGCAAGACAAATTATATGGAAAAATTCGATGTCCGTAAAGACCCGCGACAAAGAGACTATTATTGGCTCACCGGCGAAAAGGAGGCGGTAGAGCAGGAAAAGGACGTCGATGATCGCGCAATTCTCGAAAACAAAATTTCAATCACTCCCGTCCACTATGACCTGACGTTTTATCCTATGCTCAAAGAGCTCGAGAATTT
>JAACEJ010000424.1 GCA_011682565.1 Actinomycetota bacterium
CCGTAGCGCGATTGCAGATCGTCCAGCCATTGCAAATACCCGGCGCCTAAGCGAATAAAAATACGCGGTTTTTTCTGCGCAACAACACCTGCCAAAGTCGAGATAAGCAGCCTTTCAGCATTATTCATCGCTCCGTTCTCGATGACGAACAAGGTATCGCCGGCGATCAGTTGAGGTGTTTCAGGATAATAATGATACAAAGAATCGGCCATAAGTTGGCCGGATAATAAAAAGAGCAGTGAAGCAACTGTAAAGATCATTGTGCCGACTTTCGGTTATGAATAACTTTTTGAAAATATACAAAATTATTCTTTCATTTAAGACAAGTATCTTCCCCAAGACAACCCGAGCACTGACGGGCATCCGATGTCCGGTTTTGATCCCGGATGTCCGACCGATAGGGAGAATTCCGGGTGTCAAAGAGCTCCATCGTAGCATCTTTTGCTCTCCCCAGACACCCGGAGCCTTGGCAGGCATCCGGGCTCTGGTCTGGCTTTGTACTTGACTTTTAGCCGATTGTTTTTTACAATAGCAAAACTATAACTCAAAACCCCGGAGGAAACCGTGTTGAAATTAAATTTGCTACTCACGTTCGCAATCCTTTTCAGTTTGTCCTTTCTTGCCTCTTGTACAAAAAGTCAAAAGCCAACAACCATTGCTGAAACTTTTGATTTATTCAAAAATCCGCCATCGGAATTCCGTACTGCACCGTTGTGGGTATGGAATGACAAAATCACAAAAGAAGAAATTTCCGAACAGTTGCGCGATTTTAAAGCGCACGGCCTTGGCGGTGTTTTTGTCCATCCACGACCCGGACTGATCACCCCGTACCTTTCCGATGAATGGCTGTTCCTGTTCCGTTACACCGTTCAGGTCGGCAAAGAACTCGGCATGAAAATCTGGATTTACGATGAGAATTCGTATCCCTCCGGATTTGCCGGCGGACACGTACCGGATGAAATGCCGGATGCCGTGGGAAAAGGATTACGCATGAATCACGTGTCCGAACTGCCGCAAAAGTTTGAGAACAGTCCGCTCCTTGTTTTGAAACGGCAGAACGATCAATTCATCGATGTTACAAATAAGACGTCGAATGAAAAAGGCGATTACTACATTTTCGACCTGAAGAAAAACAAACCATCTCCGTGGTTCGGCGGTTTTGCCTATGTTGATATTATGCGCAGTGATGTTACGAAAAAGTTTTTGCACATCACGCTCGATGCATATAAAAAAGCTTTCGGCGATGAATTTGGCAAAACGGTTCCCGGTGTTTTTGAAGATGAAGCGCACATTTCTCCTGTCGGTGGTCGGGATGTCGTTAACTATACGCCGGAGCTTTTTGCAAAATTTCGCGAAAAATGGGGATACGATCTGCGCACCCATTTGCCTTCACTTTACGAAGAGGTCGGCAATTGGAAAAAGGTTCGTTTCGATTATTACGCAACTCTTTTAGATTTATTTGTTCACGGCTGGTCCATACCGTACAGCGATTATTGTGCAAAAAACAAATTGATATCCACCGGGCACTATTGGGAACATGCCTGGCCGCGGCCACGGATGGGTCCCGATAACATGATGATGTATTCTTTTGAGCACATGCCCGGCATTGACTGTCTGATGAATAACTGGCAGACGGATGTCCATGCACAATTCGGTAACGACCGCGCTGTGAAAGAGATCCGAAGCATCGCCAACCAAATGGGCCGGAAAAGAACGCTCTGCGAAACCTACGGTGCTGGTGGCTGGGACCTGACCTTTCGCGACCAAAAACGAATCGGCGACTGGCTTTTTTCTCTGGGTATGAATTTTATGAACCAGCATCTCTCCTACATGACGATTAAGGGCGCACGCAAACGCGACCACCCGCAGTCGTTTTCCTATCACGAACCCTGGTGGCATGATTACAAGATGCTGGCCGACTATTTTGGCCGCTTGTCTGTTGTCCTCTCATCAGGAGATCAGCAGAACAACATCCTGGTGCTCGAGCCGACAACCAGCGCCTGGATGTACTACTCTCCGGAAAAGTCCCCGAAGCGCCTGGACGAAATTGGCGAGGGTTTTCAGACTTTTGTCCATCAGTTGGAGAAAAACCAGGTTGAATACGATCTCGGTAGTGAGAACGTCATCAAGGAGCATGGCTGGACTAAAGGCAGTTCATTTGGCGTGGGGGAAAAATTATATAACCTGGTCATCCTGCCGCCGTTCTTTGAAAACATCAATCGCGAAACATTGGATTTGTTGAAAAAGTATTTGCAGGACGGCGGGAAAATATTGTCTTATGACAAAGCGCCGCGTTTCGTTAATGGTGTGTCGAGTATAGAAGCGGATTCATTGCGCCGCACATTTCCAAAGAACTGGATTCATCCACAGCCGGAAATGATTTTTGACCGGATCGCCGGGTTGTCACCGGCACCGATTACTTTTTCCCGCGATACCACGGGTTCTCAACTTTTGTTTCACCACCGGCGCGTTTACAAAGATGGTGAGATTTTATTTCTGGTGAATACCAGTGTGAAAACCAATGTGACCGGATATTTTAACATGAATGGCAGTTCTGTTGAAAAATGGGATCCGTTTACAGGAAAAAAGTCGAGTTATCCGTTCCTCAAAAAAGGAAGCACTGTACAAGTCGAATACAATCTTCCGCCGGTCGGCAGTTTAATACTTTGTGTGCGTGAGGGAAAAAGCGCGGAACAAGCAGGAAAAAAACAAAACACACTCTGGCGAACTATTCCCGCCGAGGATGCCGTTCGTATTACCCGTGAATCACCGAACGTGCTTACCCTGGATTATTGCGATCTTTTACTCGGCGGTAAGTCTTTTCACAATCTCTATTTTTACGAAGCACAACTAAAAACTTATCAGCACCACGGCTTGCCGCGCAATCCCTGGGACAGTGCGGTACAATTCAAGACGAATATCATCGACAAAAATCATTTCCCGCAAAATTCCGGTTTTGAGGCGACTTTTTGGTTTCCCGTAAGCCAAGGTGTGGACACCGGCTCTCTTCGGGTTGTCGTTGAGCGACCGGAACGATTCCAGGTTTCAATCAATGGAAAAGCTGTCGCTGCTTTGCCGGGAAAATGGTGGCTGGACAAAGCATTTGGGGTGTATGATATCGGCTCTTTCGTTCATCCCGGCAGGAACAGCATCACGGTCAAAGCCTCGCCGTTCTCAATTTACTCCGAACTGGAATCAGTTTATTTGCTCGGAAATTTCAACGTAAAAACAGAGACAAAGGGATTTTCCCTCATTCCCGCACGAGCGCTTCAATTGGGCGTGTGGAATGAACAAGGCATGCCGTTTTATGCGCACGGTGTGAGCTATCAAAAAACGTTTCGAATCGAATCGAATAACGCACAAAACAGGCAGTATATCGTCGCCTTGCCGTCCTGGCTCGGTTCTGTAGCAGATGTGTTCGTGGACGACGTGCGAGCGGGGTCCATCGCTTTCCCGCCTTATCAACTGGACATAACCGACAAGTTGCCGGCAGGCGAGCACAAAATCAAAGTTATTGTTTACGGTACTCTGAAAAACCTGCTCGGCCCGCATCATGGCAATCCGCCTCTGGGACGTGCGTGGCCGGGTTCTTTTCAAAAAGGTGCACCGGGAGGTCGGCCCTCCGGCTCGGAATACAGTACGGTTGGCTATGGGTTGTTTGAGGATTTCCAACTTCGGGTGAGCGAATAGTTCGAGTCTTTTGATTGGCCGGGTAGAAGCAAAGCATTTCCAACGCCGAGCACGCCGAGATCGCAAAGAAAAACACGAGTAAAAAACCTCTGCGAGCTTGGCGGTCTCTGCGTTTAATTTTTATTTGTATCGGCGGGCAAAAGCCAGAACTGATCTTGTGCCCAGGGACGGGAACCCGAGAGCGAACAAAATTTTATTTATAACTGTCTTTTCGATGTAAATTAATTTTCATTTTTCAAGTACTCGTCAAACGGGATAGAATCTTCATTTCTTGTGGCTTTCAATAATTTTAAATCGTCCATATCTTCTTTTGACACAATTTCTAACCCCTCGTTTTTAAATTGTTCCAGAAGCCGGATGACTCTATCTGCTAATTTATCATTATTGCTGTTTATCGTTATTGATTGTCGAGTAGACATAATATGACTCCAAATTTAAAGTACATTTTGAAAATGAGGAGTTTCAATGCCCCTCACAGAACCGGACTTGTGGATTTCC
>JAACEJ010000425.1 GCA_011682565.1 Actinomycetota bacterium
AAAGTGTCATTGCGAGCGAAGCGAAGCAATCTGGATATCGACTAACGTGCTGTTTTATAAAGATCGCTTCGTCGCTCCGCTCCTCGCGATGACATGCTTTTCGACTTTTTACGAGTTTGTCATAAATTTAAAGTCCGGGGCCAGCTCACCCTTTGCCGGCGGTCCCGGGCCTTTTTTATTTTACAGCTTATCCTGTTCCAATATCTTCATTTTCACGCTCAAATCATTCAAGCATAATATAATTGGCACGGGTTTTGTGAAATTTATACAAAGCTTGAATATCATTTTCACATAAAACGCGTTAATCTTTTTAAATCAAACAAGTTAGTCAAACAAGGACCGTTTCATTTGTCCTTTCGATGACTCACTCGATGGAAATGAATGTAGAGTGTACGCCCCACTAAGTCGGGACGCCATAAAAACATCCCGGCTGTTTAAATGACTGCTTTTCGCCAGACTAAAAATAAGACTGAGAAATGTTTAATAAATTCAGAGATAAAATACTCATCACACCGTTACTGGCGCTTTTGTCCTTTGTAACTGTTTTAATTATATCTTATGTGCTGAATCTAAAAAATACTGAAGTGCTGACACACATTGAGAAACGTTATTATCCATCAACCGAATTGAACAGAGAACTGGACAGAACTTTGACTGCAATTCAAAATGAATTACAGGATGGTGTAACCTCCAGAGATGTTCGTAAATTCGAACAAGCCGATTCGCTGTATGCACAATTTGAAGCCACACTTTCCAACCATTCGGACGAAATGGCTGTGGAATCGCCAAACTTGACAGACTTGAAAAATCAAGTAAAAAACTATTACCAATCTGCCAGACATGCTGCGCTGCAGATTTTAAAAAAGCGAACGAACAGTTCGCTTCGCTCGTGGGCAGACGCGCAGGCTAAATATGATGCTATCAGTCAAAATCTCGAAACCATTGCCCGGCAAAACAAAGCCAAAATTGAAAAAGCATTTGCAACAACACGAAATAATTTTCACAAATCGCTTCTCACACAATCGCTCGTAACTATTTTCTTTATTATCCTTATCGTTTCGCTGTCCATTTATCTGACTCAAAATCTTTCAAACACGGTAACCAAAATTGTCAAGTGGACGAAAGATTTTTCGCAGGGAAAGCAGGACATTCAAATAAAAATAGAAAGTCCTGACGAGATCGGCGAATTAGCACAAGCCATTCGCGAAATGATGGGTAAAATCCTCATCTCAAAAGAAGAAATTGAATCGCAGAATTGGCTCAAGACAGGATTGACGAAACTAAATGATAAAATGAGAGGAGATCAGGATCAAGCCTCCCTTGCTAAAAACACTATTACTTTTCTCTCCGAATATCTCAATGCGCAGATCGGTTGTCTTTATTTGAATGGTGTCGGTGAATCGTTCAAGCTAATCGGCAGCTATGCTTTTACCAAACATAAAGACCTGCCGGGCGAATACAAACCGGGCGAGGGAATCATCGGGCAGGCAGTCCTGCAAAAAAAGCCCATCGTTGTTTCGGATATCCCTTATGATTATATCAGAATAAATTATGGAATCGGCGAGATTACTCCCCGCCATCTCATTGCCGTGCCGTTTATTTATACCGGAAAAGTAAGTGGCGTCATTGAACTCGGCTCGTTTCACAAGTTTTCTAACCTTGAAATGGATTTTCTCAGCCAGGCCATTGAAAGCATAGCCATAAACTTCAATTCAGCACAATCCCGGCTCAGACTAAAAGAATTGCTTGCAAGATCACAGCAACTGGCAGAAGAACTACAAACGCAACAGGAAGAACTGCGGCAGGCAAATGAAGAACTGGAAGAACAGGCAACCTCTTTGCGAGAATCAGAATCAAGACTGCAGGTGCAACAGGAAGAACTACAATGCACAAACAGAGAACTGGAAGAAAAAACAGAGAGCCTGCAAAAGCAGAAAAAAGACATTCACAAAAAGAATCAGGAGCTTGAAAAGGCGCAGAAACTCCTGGCTGAACGTGCGAATGAACTGGAAATTACCAATAAATACAAGTCCGAGTTCCTGGCAAATATGTCGCACGAATTGCGAACACCGCTCAATAGTTTGTTGATCCTGTCCAGGATCTTGTCTCAAAACAAAGAAGGTACCCTTACACCCAAACAAGTTGACTTTGCCGACACAATCCATTCTGTTGGTACGGATCTGCTAAACCTGATCAATGAAATTTTAGACCTGGCCAAAGTTGAATCCGGCAAACTGGAGTTGATCATCGAAGAATTGGATTTAAAGGACTTTGTTCGGGATATTGAAAAAAATTACACGCATCTGGTGGAGCAAAAAGGATTGGCCTTTCAGGTACACACATCCAAAGACTTGCCGGAAAAAATTAAAACCGATCCTTACAGATTGCTGCAGATTATCAAAAATTTCATTTCAAACGCAATAAAGTTTACACAAAAAGGAGAAATAACCGTTTCAATCTCCAGACCTGAATCTGACATTTCATTGCCCAAAAGCAGATTGTCACCGAAAGAAGCCATTGCAATTTCCGTAAAAGACACCGGAAAAGGAATACCGGAAAATAAGCAAAAAATTATATTCGAAGCATTTCAACAGGAAGACGGTACGACAAACAGAAAATATGGCGGCACCGGACTTGGATTATCCATTTGCAGAGAACTGGCAAAATTGATGGGCGGGGAGATTCAACTGAAAAGCCGGGCGGGAAAAGGGAGTACTTTTACATTCTACATGCCGGAAACTTTATCGATCAAGCCCAAGGATGACGGGGTACCTTCATCACCCAAACCACCTGTAGCAGTACCTGATTCGATTGCCGATAAGAAGACACAAACTCATTCGCTCTCAGCCACACCGGTGGACGATGATCGGGATCATTTTGAAGATGGGGGTCGCAGAATACTGGTCATCGAAGACGATCCCAATTTTGCCAAAATCCTGGTAAACGTTGCAAGGCAGCGGGGAGCACAATGCATTGTTGCAAAAGACGGCCAGACCGGTCTTGAATTTGTTTACAAATATAACCCTCAGGCAATCATCCTGGACATTGGTTTGCCGGACATCAGCGGCTGGACTGTGATGGAGAGGCTCAAGGATGATCCGCAAACGCGCCACATCCCCGTTCATTTCATCTCTGCGTCAGATGAAAGTATGGAAGCGATGAGAATGGGAGCGATCGGATTCCTGACCAAGCCGGTTAATATGGAAGCTCTGGAAAAAGCATTCAACAAAATTGAAAACACGGTGTCCAAATCCATTAAAAACCTCCTCATTGTCGAAGATAACCGGGAGCAGCAAAAAAGCATTCTCGAACTAATCGGCAACCATGACGTGCACTCTATTGCTGTCGGAAGCGGAAAGCAAGCAATCAAGCTGCTGAAATCAAAACCCTTCGATTGCATGATATTGGACCTGGGTCTCAAAGATATGCATGGGTTTGATCTGCTGGAAAAACTGAAACAAGATAAATCTCTGCCTCACATCCCCGTTATTGTTTACACGGGCCAGGAAATTTCACATGAAGAACATGTAAAACTTCAGGAACATGCAAAAAGCATAATCATCAAAGGCGTTCGTTCATCGGAGAGACTGCAAGATGAAGTTGCGCTGTTCCTGCATCGGGTAGAAAAAGATTTGCCCGGCAAAAACAAAAAAATGTTCAGAATGCTGCATGACCGGGAAACTTTGTTTGAGGGCAAAAGAATACTTTTGGTAGATGACGATATGAGGAATGTATTCGCCCTTTCAAATGTGCTTGAAGAAAAAAGGATGAAAGTGCTGGTGGGCAAAAACGGTAAAGAGGGACTAGAGCAATTACGAAAGAATCCGGGGATCGATCTCATTCTCATGGATATCATGATGCCGGAGATGGATGGCTATGAGGCAATGAGAAAAATTCGTGCGCAGCCAAAATTCAAAAACATTCCTCTCATCGCCCTGACGGCAAAAGCCATGAAAGGAGATCGCATCAAGTGCATCGAAGCCGGAGCGAACGATTATCTGGCGAAACCTGTCGATCAGGACAAACTGCTTTCACTTTTAAGAGTCTGGCTTTACCGGTAAACTTGCAATCATTTAAATTTAAGAACGATAATGAAAACAACCGAGAATGAGAACATTGAAATTGAAATGCTTTTGGAAGCGATTTACAGAAAATATGGTTACGATTTTCGTTCCTATTCCCGC
>JAACEJ010000426.1 GCA_011682565.1 Actinomycetota bacterium
AAGTTTTAAATTAGCACTGATATGCTGTATTTTTATTCCTCGATAGAAATATTATTTAAACGGACTTAACCACAAATGAAACTTAAAGTTGCGATCATAAAAATCCCGGGATATATTGCCGAAGAATAAATTTAACTTGAAATTGAGTCATCATATTCTAAATTACCTTATCAATAAAGAAAGCTCGAAACTTTAACGTAACAATGAGGTCCAAGATGAAACTCAAGCTCCAGACAGCCTGCCTTCTTTTCCTGATCGCACTGGGTTTGTTTTTTGTTTTATCCTGCTCGAAAAAAAGTAACGGCATAATGGGTACATGGAAGATGATCGTAGATAAGAGTTCTGATATTGATCCATGGCGTAATTTTAAACTTGAAATCAGTGGAAATGATTCTGTTCTCACCATTACAAAAGCTCGTAGTGCAGGCCGTGATGCAGAACAAAGGTCAATGAAACTCCTGTTGGGAGGTGTAAAAAATCAGATCGTTGTTCATGGCCCCAAATGGGCGGACAATCTGCACATTGCTGTCTTTTTAAAGCCAAATTCCACAAAAACAGTTACTGCAAAATGGCTGAATATTGACAAAACTCTGGAAGTAAAGTCACAGATAACTCTGGAAACATCGCAAGGAGAGGCACCCGTATCGATCGAAAGTGTTTACAAAGTTGCACGGTCGGGAAATGAACTCGTATTGAGACAGCGCCGTTCTTCACGATCCAAAGCAATGGTTTATTATTTTAAAAGAATGTAAATTTACGATTTCAGTTTAAATATGGAGCAACAGAACATGAAATCAACAAAAGCATCTCCCTCTTGCTGGTTTATGCCGCCGGTTTTCGTTTCACTTTTCACACTGTTTTTCATCACCATTTTGCCAATATTTTCCTATGGTAAAAGCCAACCCGATTCAGCCTGTTTTATGAAACTGGCCGACCAATGGGAAATCGACAAAAATCTTCCTGCGAATGCTTTGCTTGTCAGTTTACAGGGAATTGCTAATAAAAAAGCCCCAAATATCTATTTCATTTATCCCAAAAATTGGCCATACACGTTTACACAGTCCATACTCGACTATTACCAAACAAAGCGCAAAATCCATTTCGCGGAAATCGATTCTCTTGAGCAGGCCCTGGATTTATTTCATCAATATGTAAAAGGTTACATTGTGTGGGATAAATCCGTTCGCACCTCCCTTGTCATTGCTTTCACTTTGTCCGGCCTGAAAAATGGCATCGTCGTTTCGGAAGAATATATTCCCCTGGCTGAGAAATATGGTTTAAAACCTATTCACGACTTTCGCGGTCAATTTAAAGGCATGAATGACTATCAAATTTACAAATGGGCTTATGACAATTATTGGGACCAATGCAGCAAGGATTTCATTGTTTACATGGGTGGTGTTTATGGAAACAAAATGCAGGCGGGCATAGCCGATTTTGGCATTTACAAGCACGCTTTTTTCACCGATTTGTCATGCGACCCTAAAGATACAGTAGAATACAGGTTTGCAAACAAGCTGTTCAGCGAAATGCATCCTATGTCTATGGTGATGGGCTGGCACTCTTATAAAAAAGACTCTGAGGGACAATTTGCCAGACTGACATCGCATTACGGTTTGAGAGTAGAAGGACTAAATACAATGCCGAATTTGAGTTACAATAATCAAATTCCTGTTACCAAAGGCTATAAATTTAAAAACAACCACTATATAAAACGGGGCAAGAAATATAAAGCAAAAAAGAAAATTTATGCAGCCTGCATTCAAACCGATGGTCTTGGTATTGGCGCCTGGCTAAAGCCGGGACGAGGCGAAATTCCTTATGCCTGGGAAGTACCCCTGAACTGGATATGGCTGGCTCCTGCAATGCTCCAATATTTTTATGACATGGCTACACCAAAAGATTATTTTATCGGCGCACTTTCCGGGCCGGGTTATATGTACCCCAAAGCCGTACCGCGGAAATATTTACCTAAATTAGTAGCCAAAGCCTATAAAATGATGAAGCAACTTGATCTTGAAGTATTTGAGATCATGGATTATTCCCAGGGAAACCGCTATGTCGGCAATGTCGACCTTCCAAAAGATATCGTTGATATTTATTATAAAAATATGCCGGATGCAATTGGTTTTATAAATGGCTATGGTGCTGCAAACACGCGTGACATTCGCAACGGGAAACCTTTTCTTTCGTATGAGTATTATTTATCCCCGACCCGACAAGATTCCTCAGTAGTAGAAGATTTGCAGGAATTAATGGTTCTGAATAAAATCAGACCCTATTTTCTGCTGATTCACGTGCGGGAATCGAGTGACATCAAACGCGTCAAGACGCTTTTAGATACATTTGACGACAAAATCGAGCTTGTTCCGCTCGATGTTTTTCTTAAATTATCCGCCAGTAATCCGACGTTCAAAACTCGCTTTTTGGATGATGTTGTCGGCAGAAATTAACAATGCTTCCCGTTTGGCAAAAACACAGCATATTCTGAGGAGAAATCATAATGTCCAATTATAAATACTTTATTTTATCACTGGCGATCATTGTTCTGCTTCCCGCCGTAAGCTTTTGTGCCGGTACTCCGGACTTTTACGGACAATGGACTCTTGTACCCCACAAAAGCAGCGAAATTTCTCTTTACAGAAAGCTTGCTGTGGAATTTAAGCAAAACGGTTCAAAATTAATGCTCGTTCAAAAATGGGGAGCACAGCGCAGTTTTGCGGATACGCTTATGCTCAAAACCGGCGGTGCAGACAACAAAATTCCAATCAAAAACAGGGTTTTCCCAAGCAATGTATTTATGGGTTTGTCCATGCCGGTCGGCTCAACTCGTCATGTAACCGCAAATTGGGAAGGCAATGGGACGACACTCAAAGTGAAACAACGTTTTATGATCAGGGGCTCTCAGGGAAAAGCTCCTGTCACCAGTATCTATACTTACAAACTTTCCGACGACAAGGATGTGCTCACTTGCACTATCACGCGTTCCACCCGTAAAGACGGGCCGAAAATAAAATATGTTTTGAAAAGAGCAGGCACAAAAGAAGCATATTACATGAAACTGCAGGATAATTGGGAAATTACCGGCAAGCTGCCGGAACAGGCCTTCCTTATCAGTTTACAGGGAATAGCAAATACCGAAGGGCCAAAGCTCTATTTCATTTACCCGGATAATTGGCCGTTCACTTATACACAGCATGTTTTCGATTTTTATCAAGATCAGCGAAATTATACATTCACACAACTCAGATCGTTGAAACAAGCGCTCAAAACTTTTATAAAGCCGGTAAAAGGCTATGTGGTTTGGGACAAAAATGTTCGCACATCATTAATCGTTGCATTTACCGTTGCTGGCCTTGAGCGCGCTGTCGTCGTTGACGAAGATTTAATCCCGATTGCAAAAGAAGCAGGTCTGAAGCCGGTCGCAGACTTTCGCGGCAAGTTCACCGGACAGACGGACGCTGAAATTTACACCTGGGCCTATAACCAATACTGGGCCCGCTGTAATAAAGGATTGATAGTGTGGATGGGCGGTGTAGCAGGCAATCTGATGCAGCCGGGCGTTGCCGATTGGGGAATTAAACAAAAAGCCTTTTTCAATGACCTTTCCACGCTTCCTTCCGATACGGCTGAATATGCGCTGACAAATAAAATTCTGAGCGGCATGAAGCCCATGTCCCTGGTCATGGGATGGCATTCGTATGCTAAAGATAAAGAACGGGATCATGTCAAACTGACATCCAGTTATGGCTTTCGCGTGGAAGGATTAAATACACTCCCCAATCTGAGTTTCAGCAGCCAGGTTCCCAAAAGTAAGGGATTTCAGTACAAAAACCATCATAATATTGTACCGGGGAAAACCTACAAGCCGGAAAATAAAGTTTATATCACTTGCGTGCAGACGGACGGTATTGGCCTTGGCGCCTGGACCAAACCGGGACGTGGCGAAATACCTTACGCCTGGGAAGTCACCATGATCTATCAATGGATGGCGCCGGCAATGCTGGAATTCTTTTATACCGAGGCGACCCCAAATGATTATTTTATCGGCTGTTTGTCCGGCCCTGGCTATATGTATCCCAAAGCCGTGCCGCCAAAGCTCCTCCCCCCTCTTATTAGCAGAGCCAACGAACTTATGGGAAAACTTGACCTGCAAATTTTCGACATTATGGATTATTCCG
>JAACEJ010000427.1 GCA_011682565.1 Actinomycetota bacterium
AAAAGCTGTTCCGGTGCTTCCAAGGTTACTCAGCCCGCCGGCGAGCGTCATAGTCGTTAAATCCATACGGTTTAAATTATGTAACGAAAAAAGGGCATAGGAAAAAACGGTTGTTATCAGGAGCAGCAAAACAGCAATTACCGGTACGTATATCAAATTTGTACAGAGAGGGGCTCTCCATAAAGCCAATAGAGCGACTGACCATTCAAACACTATCAATACAATTGATGCAAAATGTTTTGCCCATTTTTCACTGACCCCGAATTTAGTTCTCGCTATATAGCCCGATGCCAGACCCCCGGTAAGCAGAGATGCAAAGATAAGAATTTTCGATAAAACCAACTCGTTATAAATAACACTCAGCATCTTTTAACACTTTATTATAGGGCGGGAATTTAAGAGCTTCTAATGCTCTGTCGAAAACCTCTGGCAGCGTTCCATCTATACCGAGTTGATAATCCGTCCGACTTCTTTGCATACGTCATCTGCGTTTGGCATATATTCATATTCAAGTGCGGGTGACATTGGGGGCGGAACCGCAGGGGCGGTAACAAACCCGATAGGTGCATCGAGATAGTCAAAAGCATTTTCTATTATTTCACCGGCAATATGCTCTGCAAAGGAGCAGCATTTTGAAGCCTGAATCAGTACCACAGCACGGCCTGTCTTTTTGACAGAGCTGACGACGGCTTCAGTATCCATCGGGACAAGTGAACGAAGGTCGATAACTTCAGCATCGATGCCCTGCGACTCAAGGGCATGAGCTGCCTGTAAAGCAATTTTTGCCATATATGAATAAGAAATAATTGTGATGTCATTTCCCTGACGGGTTATATTTGCTTTTCCGATTGGAACAAGATAGTCGTCTCCGGGAACCTCTGCCTTGTCTGCATACAACAATATATGCTCAATCACTATAACAGGGTTGTCATCTCGAATTGCGGATTTGAGAAGCCCTTTTGCATCGGCAGGAGTCGCCGGTGCGACTATCTTAAGGCCGGGGATATGTGCGACAATGGCTTCAAGAGCCTGTGAATGCTGGCCTGCATATCCTCTGCCTCCGCCGGTAGTGGTCCGAATCGTCCAGGGAACTTTAGCTTTTCCACCAAACATATATTTATTTTTGGCAGCTTGATTTCCGATCTGATCCATACTTTGAAGCAGAAAATCGATATACATAAGCTCGGCAACAGGTCTCAAGCCGGTGAGAGCCATACCTAAAGCTGTACCGGCAATAGCAGCCTCGGAAATAGGAGTATTGAATACCCTGTTTTTGCCAAACATCTCATAGACGTCCGGCGTGACAGCAAAAGCACCGCCATGTTCGGCTACATCTTCGCCATAAAAAACCACACGTCTGTCACGTACCATCTCTTCAATCAGGGCCTCCCTTACCGCATGACGATACATGATCTTACCTGTTTTCTTGTCTCTGCGATCATTCATCAAAGAAGATTCAAAGTTTACAGTCTTAAAGGATTCATCAATATCATTGCTGTCTGTATCGCTGAAAAGTCCTTCCATTAAACTCTGCGGTTTTGGTTCGGGCGAGTTTGCGGCCTTGACGGTTATTTCTTTAAGTTCAGCATAGATTTGCTCGTTTATCTGCCGGGCATGTTCTTTGGTTATGGTACCCAGCTCTATCAGTTGATTTTCGAGATTGGTAATCGGGTCATGTTTTTTCCATTGTTCCACTTCCTCTCTGCTACGATAAAGCTCCAAATCACCCAACATATGGCCGAGAAAACGATAGGTTATCATTTCCAGTAATATCGGTCCGCTGCATTTTTTTTGTTTTTCGACAGAACGCTTCAACGCGTCGCGAACAGCTAAGACATCCATTCCATTAATCACTTCTGCATGCATATTATCCATCGAATATGCCGCCCCCCTCCTGGCAAGATAATCTATGCCGGTTAGTTCGCCTCTGCACTGTCCGGAAATTGCGTAATTATTGTTTTCTATGACGTAAATAACGCGGACGCCCTTTTCTTTGAACTGCTCATTGCAGGCAAAGTTGAGGGATTCTGCCCATATGCCATTATTTGCCGCTCCGTCACCGTGAAAACATACGACAACAGAATCTTTATCCTGAAGCATCATTGACATCCCTGCGCCGGTGGCGATAGCCATAGAACCGCCAACAATCGCATTAGCTCCTAAATGGCCGGTGTCAAAGTCGGCGATATGCATACCGCCGCCTTTCCCACGGCAATATCCTTCTTCCCTCCCCATGAATTCGGCCATTGTTTTATACATGTGAACTTCCATAGCCCGTTCAAAAGGAGTTTCTTTCCGGGAGACAAAGCTTATGTCCTGACAAAATTTTTCCAGCTGCCGGTTGGAGAACATTTTCAAGGCATACGCGGTTTTGGCTATTCCATGGCCATGACCACGGTGAGTTGAAGTTATATAATCAGCCGGCTGTAAAACAGAACAGGCACCGGCAGCGATTGCTTCCTGGCCAACAGATAAATGAGTTGTGCCAACGAAACGGTAATCCGGATAAGGCACAATTTCGCCGTTTCGCAATCCGATGATCATATATTCAAACGCGCGTATGTAGTGCATAACTTTCAGCAGAAAGACAGATTCATCAGTTGTCATATCCGCGTTTAACTCATCTTTCAGGTTTCGCCGGTAAGCAAAACACGGTATCGGATTAAACTCAAGAGTTTTGGCCGTAAAATCCGGTAAAACATCAATTTTTCTCAATTCAGCTATCTCCGTTAACAGAAATCGATAATCAATCTTCAAGAACTTTCAAACCGAACCAATCGGCCACTATTTTCATCCTCTTGACAATATCAGCGAAGGTAAAATATAAATACTGGCTGTGGCAATTGCGCATAAATTTCTCCATATCCCCATCCATTTTGACAAAACCATGGACAATACTTGGGAAGCCGCACTGCTTGTGCAATTCTCTGTCGGCTTCATGTACTTTTCCGGTGGCTATATGGCAGAAATAGTCATTTACAGACCTTGATATTCTTGCCATAGTTGCCAGGCCAGGTTTGATTTGTAAGTCAATGCACACGCCGCCTGTTCCACTTTCAAGTTCAGGTCTCGGCGGAAGATTTATATGCTTTGGCGAGGCAGCCATGTCCAGTGGAGCTGAGCCGCATGGGACCATAACCATTTCATTATTTTTCATATCGACCCGATTAACGTCTGCCTGGAAAACGGATTTTCCTCCAAGCATATTCATGATATAGGCAGTTAAGATTCCGTTGTCGTCACTACAGCAGGAACTTGCGACACCCTCGGCGCCTAACAATGCCTGAGTCAGACAGGGAGCAATATAGTGTTCGCCCATTTCAAAGACACATTTGACGCCTATGAAATCGAGATCGTGTTCCTCTTTGATTTTCTTTAGTGCCACAAAAACGCTGAGGTCTTTTTTGACAATATCAAAATCAGGCTTGTTGGCCACGTATTTATCTAATAGATTGTAAGCTTTTTTAATATCGGCATCTTTGGCGGCAGAAGCCTCTCTCATCAGATAACCTTCATCCATATGTTCGATTTCAACACCAAAGCGACGGAGCCACTCAACATCATCAGCGATACTTGGGAGCATATCCATACATTTTGAACCAAATTTGCCATACTTTGCGGTAGAAAGTTTTTTCACTGCATAAAATGCCTTAGCATAGTCGAGTACCTGGTCAGTGGTTTCTTTTTCGCCCGGCATTCCATAGACAAAACCATGTTTCATGCCAATGGCATTCATTGTCCCATGCATACCGTGCAAGCCAACTGTATTACAGGCTTCGCCTCTTGGCACACCCCAGAGGATTGTGGGAATACCACAGTTTTTAATGGCCTGCATATAATGCCCCACCCACATCCAGGTTGTAAAGAATAGTACAACGCAGTCAACCCCGGCCTTTCTCAAAGTCTCAAAAGCCTCGAATGATCTTTGGCGTCCGTTAATCAACGTGTCTCTGTCAAAATTTGGCATTTGGGGACCTGTCACGTCTCCGGCAATGATAGGTTTGTCTGGAAAACGAACCACCTCTACATCGGGACATTCCTCAAGTGATCTTGCCGCCATTTCAGCCCAGCCGGTACAGGGAAAACTTCGGCCCATTTCATCGGTCAGTTCAACATGAACTGGAGCGCATAGGGCTAAAAAGCCAACTTTTGCTTTTGACATTTTTAAATCTCCTGT
>JAACEJ010000428.1 GCA_011682565.1 Actinomycetota bacterium
ATTTGAATGCGATCATACTTTTTTTATTTATGAGTAATTCGTAAAAAGTCGAAAAACATGTCATCACGAGGAGCGAAGTGACAGTTCACCCCGAATTACCGGGGAAGCGATCCTTAGAAAACTGCACCTTATAGCCGATATCCAGATTGCTTCGCTTCGTTCGCAATGACATTTGGGACATTTTTACGAGTAACTCCTCATTTTGCAATCGCAATAACAAATGCATTCAGATTCAGATAATTTGAAATCGCTACTTTAACATCTGCCGGGGTTACTTTTGTAAGCGATTCGGTGAATTTTTCATAAGCATGGGGATCATTCCATTTGAATTCGCCCCATCCCAGCAAATACGCCTGACCAACACTTAGCAACTGCCTCATCAGTCGACGCCCGCGTATTTCGTTTACAGCTTTAAAAACTTCCTTTTCATCGGGCGGTTGAGTTTTTAGTTTATTTATTTCTTCAAAAATTCCATTTTGCGCCCGCTCGAGATTATCCGGCCGCGTGCCCATCCGGACTGAAAAGACAGCGCTGTCATCAAAAAACTTGACGGAGGAGCCGATTCGATATGCAAGTCCCTCCTTTTCGCGCAGTTGGAAAGCAATTCGCGAAGAAAGAATCGCATTGGCAATATAAAGCGCCGGACGATCCTGCTTCTTGACATTCTCGATGACATTTCCAACAACCAGCGCCGACTGCATTTTTCCAAGATTTTCCTCAACGCGTACGTTCTCCGCTACTCGGTTAAATTTTATTTTCTCCTCGCCGGAATTTACGGTTTTGTTTCGCTTCAGGCTTGAAAATTGTTTTTCAATAGCTTTCATTACCTGGTCGGCAGGCAGAGCGCTGACAACGGAAATGATAAGATTATCAGGTGCAAAATAAATGTCATGGAATTTTCTCAGATCATCAACAGTGATGGATTGAATGGATTTGATTGTACCGCTTATCGGTTTGACCATTGAAAAATCGGGAGCGATCCTGTTCCAAAATAAGCGATTCGCTAACGAGGATGCACTCGCACTTTTTCGTCTGATAGCATCGATTTGCTGCTGACGAACGCTTTTCACTTCTTTGGGTGCAAAAGCAGGGTGCAAGACCATGTCCGAAAAAAGATCAAGCGCTTTGGAATATTGGGAATCAAGACATTCAAGACGAATAAAAGAAAATTCCGGGGTTGTGTAATAATTATCAAAAGGAATGTAGGGATTATCCGCCACTTTGAGCTTTGCACCAATTTGTTCGATAGCAGCAGAAAACCGATCCGCATTCATGCGCGTCGTCCCACGCGGCAAAAGATTATGCATAAAGTCGGCAATTCCCTCTTTGCCGGGGAATTCATGCTGCGCCCTGTTTTCAGCTAAAAGATGCAAAGCGAAAATATCAGACCCTTTCTGTTCCTTGATAATAACCTTTAAGCCATTGGATAATGTTTTTTCAATTTCTTTTCCCACGGCAGTGGAATCCTGCGCCTTCTTTTTCTCAGGGAAAGGAACAGAAGAGACAGCCACATAATCCGTGTTTGCCAGATGTTTCACAGCGCTCGTTAATTGGGAAACAGTAACCTTTTGCATCAATTTTTCATTTCCGGCAAATAATTTTGTACCACCGACAGCCAAAAGCTGCGATTTCAGCATTCCGTAAAAATGCGGGCGCTCTGCATTAATTTCGTTTTCGGTCAGGATTCCCAACTTGATGCCGTTAATCAGTTTCGGTGAAAATGATTTATCAGCGATTTGAGTAAATGCTTTTTGGATTTGCTGTAATAGTTCCTCTCCCGTAATATCGGATGCGTGCATTGCAGAAATACGAAAATCTGAAAAAGCGGGATGAAAATCGAAACTACAACTCAAAGAATAAACTTTTTCCTTCGATGCCAGGCTATTTTTCAGGCTGAGAGGTCCATCCGAATTGAGTATTTCTGCCAACAATTCGAAAGCATAAAATTCATCAGAACCAAATTGAGGAGCAGCAAAAGCAATATCAAGGTAAGAACGTTTTATATGGGCAAAGACATGATGAAACTGCTGACCGGCAATGCCGGGAAAATCAACGCCTTTTTCATTGCTGATTTCTTTTGGGAGAGCCGAACCGTAATTTGCATCAATTTCTTGAATCATTTTTTCTGGCTGAAAGTCACCGACCGCCATTAAAATCATATTATTGGGAACGTAATATTTTTTATAGAATGCTTTAACAGCTTGTCGCGACAAGTTCTCAATTGAAAAAGGCGTGCCGAGTACAGGACGACAATACGGTGTTTTTGCAAAAGCGCTGCGAATGAATGCAATTTCGGAAACATAACCCGGATTGTTATAATTCTGGCCTATCTCCTCCTCCACAATGCCCTTTTCTTTGGCAAACTTTTCGACAGGAAAATTTGAATTAAAAATCATGTCGGCTTGCACATCCATTGCTTCTTTGATATACTCCCTGGCCGCCAGAATCATAAAATTGACATAGTCCTCCGAAGTACTGGCATTATTGTATGCACCGATTGCATCCATCTCATCGTAGATTTGTTGCTGCGTACGCTCTGTCGTTCCGTTGAATAAAAGATGCTCAAGAAAATGCGATGAGCCGTTCATTCCCTCCATCTCAAGATGTGATCCCGCTTTGACCATTACGATAACTGCAACCACAGGCGCCGCGTGTCTTTCTATGAGAATATACTCCAGTCCATTATCAAGAAATCCACGATAGGTTGCTTGCGAAACTTTTTCCAGAATGGGTGATTTGGCATATACCAAATTTCCATGCACCAAAAATATCATTGCTATAGCGAGGCAAATAATTTTTAGTTTAATCATGATTTGTCCTTTTTTGTCCTGATTTGTTTTATATTGTAAAGAAAAGCGGCAACCGGGAAGTAAAGTGCAAGATCGGCATAATGAGGCGCTGCTCAGGGCTGCAAACAATGTAAGCATGATGTTTTTAAAAGTCAACTACCGGCGGATTTTTTCAATTCCCATAATTTCGCGTATTTCATTGCGACATAACCGGCAGAAAGAAGGCAAAGCATCAGTCCTTCCACACCGTCCAGAATCCCCAGTTTTAAAACGTACATTTTGACAAAGGTATGTAACGGGCGAAAGAGAATGCTCAATAAGCCGGCACTCCGCTGCTTGCCAGCAAGTTCATCAGCGGCATAAGATGTGTAACGATTGAACTTCCACAGATAATGCTCCAGGTTATTATCCGTATAATGCAATAGTGCATTTTTTAGTCTGCTGCGGCTTCCTTTTAAAATGACACCCTCATGCACTTTATTATCAGTAAAATATGCTTTTTGGCGGCGAAAGAGACGGAGGACATAGCCGGGGTACCAGCCGCAGTGTTTAATCCATCTGCCGAGGAAAAATGCTTTTCTCGCCATCTCAAAACCATCTTTTTCCGTATTCATTCCGATAACATTTTTAATTTCCTGCGCCAACTCGGGAGTTACTCTTTCGTCGGCATCGATCCACAATATCCATTCTCCGCTTGCGTTTTCAAGCGCCAGATTCTTGTTTGCCGAGTATCCCTTCCAGTCAGCTACAATCACTTTTTCAGTAAATTGCCGGGCAATCTCCACGGTTCTGTCCCGACTGTTCGAGTCAACAACAATAATCTCATCCGCCCACTGCACACTCGTCAGGCACGCTTTTATATTCTCTTCTTCATTAAAAGTGATGAGGATGACGGAGATGGCGCTCACAATGCCTCCTCCTTGATCTTATCCAAAGCCGCGGAATTCGATCGCTGCAACAGCCAAATTTTCATATACAGCACCATTTTAAGAAAAGCGGAAATCCAGCTTAACAAAAAGCCATGCATGCCATCCAGAAAACCCTTTTGGCCAATGTATTTTACCAGAAACGCACTGAAAGGATGGACAATAAAATCATACCAATAAACTTTTTTTCTTTCCAGCCGATCAATAGCTTCAAGAGTGGAATAACGGTTCAATTTTTCAAGGCTGCTGTGCAGCGACGGGTGTGAAAAGTGGTCAATATCATGTTCGAGCTTGCCAATTTTTCCATCGACGATAAATCCCTCATGAACCCGGGAATCGCTGACACGCGTGAGAGATTTCCTGAACAAACGCACCTGATACCCCGGATACCAACCGCAATGACGAATCCATTTACCCAAAAAATAAGAACGGCGGGCAATTAAAT
>JAACEJ010000429.1 GCA_011682565.1 Actinomycetota bacterium
ATATGTAAACTCACACAATTGCTCGCAAAGTCTGGTTATCATATTCTGCATAAAGCGAATTTCGTGGGCCTGCTTATACTGGCAAGACAACTCATGTCATTCTGGAAAAATCTTGTTGGCCAGACGACTCGATGATAAAAATTCAAACGACAGCGTTTCCCCGACAAGATTCCTGCGGAATGACACGATGGATTCCGTTACATTTCAGATGTTTTTTATACCGGGACTTCTCGGCCTTTTCATGTGACGTTATTCTGTTTAATGAAATTTTGCTGAGTTAAAAGTAATCATTTTTGTTTTTTTAATTATTAGCGCAAGCTTGATAAAATGGAAATGCTGGTTATTAATCTTTGCTCCGCCGTTGACTTGTCCTTGATCTGCGTCCAATTTTAATACCCATGAACTGTTACTCTTAATTTTTCTTATTATTCGGTAATGAAATAACCATGAAAACAGAAAACACCACCACACAAATATTCAGCAGTTTCATCAAAAATCTTCGCGCTGCCCTGCCGTATCTCGAAAAATTTTACAATGAAATTTTCATCATTAAAATCAGCGGGTATACTTTGCAGCAGGACAATTTGCCCGGTATTTTGGATGATCTGATTTTGCTGCGTCGTGTAGGCATAAAAATCATCCTGGTTCACGGGGCCGCCCCGCAGGTGAACGAACTTGTAGAAAAGGCGGGGAAAGCCGGAGGCTACCTTGACGGGCGCCTTGTGCTTGACGAATCCACATTTCCTGTCGCTTACAAGGCCATTGCTTCGACGAACTGGGAGTTGGTCACAAAATTCAGCAAATACGGCAGCGATTTTTTGCCGATTACGGGATATTTTCTCCAGGCCCGCAAAAGCTCGCATTCTGATATCCATTCTTCTTTTATAGGTGAAATAAAAGAGGTTAATCTTTCAGGATTACAGGAAGCGCTCGACCGGCATTACATTCCCATCATTCCGCCCTTCGGCATTGGGCCGCAAGGACGATCGTTCATTCTGGATCCAAATCAAATCGCCCTGGAAGTCGCAGCGCGGCTGCGCGCACGCAAATTAATTATAATGACCTCCGAAAACGGAGACCTGAAACAAAAACTTGGCGGCAAACGCCAGCATACCACGGATGAAATGAAAAGATGGCTGGCAAAAGAAAAGCGCTTGAATCTTTTTACTGCAAATCAGTTGAACGCGCTGGTTGATGCATGTGAACGCGGCGTCGAACGGTGTCACTCACTCGACAGTTCCATCGATGGTATTCTGTTGGGCGAAATCCTCACATCTGCCGGAATCGGCATTATGATTACCAATAGTTCATTCGAATCGATTCGTACGGCGAGCATTGGTGATGTTCACAGGATTGCGGAAATTCTGGAAAAACCGATGGAAGATATGTCGGTTGTGCAAAAAAGCTTCCATTACCTGGAACAGCATATTGAAAACTTTCTCGTCTTTTGCATCGACGAAGATGCGGTTGGCTGTTGTGAACTTTTGCCTTTTGATGAAAACCAGTCCGTAGAAATCGGAAGCCTGGCAGTTAAAGAAACCCATCGTAACCGCGGAATCGGAAAAAAGTTGATCGTTGCGTCGGTCGCCCAAGCAAAACAGCAAAACCGTAAACTTGTTTTTGCGCTCACCACGCGTGTTGGGCATTTATTCACAGCTCTGGGATTCAGTAAACTCTCGCCCGATCAATTGCCGGATCGAAAAAGAGAAAAATACGACTTTGCCGAATCTGAAATCTATGGCAAATTTTTAGGTTGAAAAACAAATATGACGGAGACGACAACAAAACCCCTTTATTTACAAACCAATTTGGCGAAAAGCTCGCGGCCTACCTGGACGTGCCGGCGGAAAAATCTCCAACCGCTTTTGCTATTTATGCCCATTGTTTCACCTGTACGAAAAATCTGAAAACCATGGTCAAGATGATCAAAGCACTGGCGGAGAGCGGAATTGCCGTTTTGCGGTTTGATTTTACCGGCATTGGAGCAAGTGAAGGAAATTTTTCAACGACAAACTTTTCGTCGAATGTGCAGGACGTTATTTCAGCTGCATCTTTTTTAAAGGAAAATTTTCAGCCGTCGCAACTGCTTATTGGCCATTCCCTCGGTGCATCCACCGGAAGATCAAACCGTCCCTATTGAACATGCATCAAAAATTTTCCGCGATGCCAGGCACCCCAAAAGCTTTGTTTCCCTCCACCCTGCGGATCATTTGTTATCAAACGAAAACGATGCAATCTATGCCGGAAAAATCATTGCTGCCTGGGTAAGCAGATATCTCATTTCTTCATAACTATTACAACCCCGGATGCCCAAGTATTAAAATGTAACAAATATTTGTCATTGCGAGGAGTGAGGAACGAACGACGAAGCAATCTCATAACTGCTTGTAAATCATAAGATTGCCCCACTCCGTTTCGTTCGCAATGACATGACTAAAAAAGATTGTTACAAACTATTATGCCCCTTCTGCCAACAATTTTTTCACACCATTTTCCAACTTGTCTTCCGAAGATTTTCCCGAACCGATGGCATAAATTCTGACCCTACCTTTTTTGCCAATAAGAACCATGTGCGGAATTCCGCCCACACCATACGCACTTGCATTTTGTGCCCCTTTTTCTTTTGAAGCCACGGCATAAGGAAACGGAATTTCATAATGCTTTTTAAATTTTTCAATCCATTTCAATTCTTCCTGCGGAGTAATATTCCGGAGATTTTGACCCAATTGATTAAAAACGCCGTAATACCGCGTGACGCCAATAATCTCCAATCCTTCGGCATGGTAATTTTTGTACAACTTTTTTAAATGCGGAAACATCGCCCGGCAGGGAGCACACCACGGTGCCCAAAAATCCAGCAGCACAACTTTGCCGCGCAACCGGCGCAGACGAATTGGATCGGAATCAAGCCAAACATCAATTTTCAGAGAAGGCGCTTTTTTTTCAACTAATTTCAGCAAGTTTATCTTATTTTGCACGCGCAAAAGCGTGCGTTGATCATTCTTGTATTCTTTTTGCAAATCTTTTAACAGAGCAAGACCATCAGCTTTCCTGCCCATATCAGCAAGCAAGTCTGCTTTCCCAATGGCAAAATAAGCCGAGTGCGCACCCTTTAAACTCGTTATCGCTTCATCGGCAATAGTAAAAGCATTCTTTTGATCGCCTGTTTCCAGATAGCTGTAATACAGATAGAGATAATAGTTATACAAATCCTTTGGATTCGTCGTTTTGAGCTTTGCGGTAAAAAGCTTGTTCGCATCATCCACCCGGTTATTATTACAATAAAGTTGAAAAAGTAAATCCAATGCCGCTGTATCAAGAGTCGTCGCCTGATATTTTTCTAAAATGTTCATGGCAGCATCGTCCATGCCGGCAACGGCGAAAAGATGTGCTGCTGCATAAGAGTCTTCTTCTTTCACCTTCGCAGGGTCAAGCCCGGTGATGTATTTCAATGCCAGATTCGTTTGCGCCTTCTGCAAACTATCAATGTTTGTTATGCCCGCTTTCCTCCCCTTAATGACCAGACTGTCCACCTCATTTGCCTTTGCCGTCAGGTTCGCCTGCGGAGAAGGGCCACAACTTAAAATGAAAAGTCCGAAAGCAGCGAGTGATAACGAAATGAAAAAAAGAGTTTGTTTGTTTTTCATCGGATTTCCCTTGCATTTATTAATAGAAAAATTTAAGAAATATAAAAATTTATGCATCAACATCAAAGGGATTTCAACAAAATATAAGGACGTTTATAAATCTGCGTGAATCTGCGAAAATCCGTGTCCTCAGATTGAAGGCCCAGACTGGTACAAAATTATTCCTGTCTTTTCTACACAGCTATTTCGCACCCGCAACTGCAGCATAAATAAAAATCCCGGCTGAAACGCAATCAGTCGGAATGGATAATTTTTAATAAAAATTCCCATCTCGTACCGATACGCGACGCAGAACGTCATCCGGGCATTCCGCCGTTGAACGGCGGAACGAGGGTTATCCCCACCTCGTGCCGACGGTCTCCGTCGGCATGTCTCGCCGGACGCTCTGCGTCATGGGCTGGTACGCGGCGCAGAGCGTTACTCAGGCAATCTGCCGTTGAACGGCGGAATGAGGTTTATTTATCTTGTTAAAAAAAAATGACGCTGAAATGTTCGGGAAAAAATAAAGCTCG
>JAACEJ010000430.1 GCA_011682565.1 Actinomycetota bacterium
AGAAAATCCTGCACAAGCTTGTCGAGTTCCTGAGGTGTTGTGGCCTCTTGTATTTGCTGCGGTTGCTTTTTGTGAATCGTTTCTTTGACTGCCGGTATTTTGCTTTCGGCATCCTTGTTGTTGTCTTTTTGCTTGTCAGTTGCTACCGCCCTCGCGTTGCCTTTTTCTTTCTTTTCGTTTTTTTTCTTAATTTTAGCCACCCAGTCGGGGTCGGCGTGAAGCAATGGAGAAGGATAGTTTCCCGGCTTGTCGGGGAAGGTGCAGTAGCAGCCGACGGCCGGGGTTATATCACTTTGCCAGACACGTATTTTGGGGCAGCTTACCGGGTAGCCGCGGCAGCGCTTGAACCATTTTTCAGTAATGCGAAAATCATAATTGAGAGTATGGCTGATGAGTTCGTGCAGCTTTTGCCGCCCTGCTTCGCCGATGTGCCCGAATACGCCTAACAGGGTTAAACGATCAATATGAGAAAGGCGTTTTTCTTTTTCGGCTTTGCTCTGCAGGTAACGCAAAACATTGCAGCCTGCAAATATTTTCTCAATTTTAATCAGCTCATCTTTGTTGATTTTAGTTTTGTCCAGGCGCAGGGATGATGTTGTACCTTCGATGGCGGAAAGGAACTGCTTTGACGACATCTTTTTAATCGTGCGAAGCAGTTCAAATGGGTCATCAGACGGTTCGCCATGAGATGTCAGAAAATGGCAGCGCCGGTTGGTTGTTTTGTGAATTCCCATGGGCAGTTTAATGAGGGCACCCAGGGCGTTCGGCGAGACCGTATTTTGATTTGGAAAAATTTCACGATGTAAACCGGGGGGTGGGGGGCCGATCCGGGCAAGGATTTTATGAGCAAAGCGGATAACCCGATATGCCGGTTGCGGTTCGGCAAAAAAGAGCCATGCGTGCATTCCTTTAAAACCCGAATCCTCGATGTAAGCAGTGAGGCCGAGGTCTTTGAGCGCTGCTAATATGAGTTTGGCATCATTCCAGGCAAAATCGCGCCATTCTTCCATGTCGTCATCCGCTGCCAGAATATCATTTCGCACCTGTCGGGTAACATCTATATCAAAGACCAGTTGTTTGACGGTGTTATCCGCACGCATAATATAAATGCCCAGGGTTTGGTCGCCCTTAAAATGCGAACGCGCATCGTCGGCATTAATTGCGTGCCTTATGGCTGAATATCCGTTTTTGCCCTCATCGCTTAGCCACTGGCGGGCGTGAATGCCTTCGCGTCCGTCGAATAGCCCGATAAAAGTTTCCACGTCCTTTTGGGAAAACGAAGTATATCTGGCCGGCTGAACGGGCAGCGGCCTTGTGGATTGGCTTGTTGCTTTTTTAAGCTTTGGGTCCAGGGCATAAGCCTTTTGCAGCGATTTCTGTGCTGCGCCATGAAGTGAATAATTCTGTAATGCCGTGCCAAGAGTGAATTGGTACAAGGCATTGTTGGGGTCTGCTTGTACGGTTTTTTGCAAATAGCGAATTGCCTGATCATGTTGATGCCGCCGCAAGTAGTACAACCCGAGATGAAAAGTGGCTTCAGTGTGATCCGGCTGCAAACGAAAAGCTGCTAGAAAACTATCCAATGCTTCATTTTGCAAGCCGAGCATATCGCATAGCACGCCCCACTGAAAGTTGAGCTCGGCGTCTTGAGGAGCGGTGACAGTTTCAGTACGAATGATTTCACGGGCAGTTTGCTTTTCTCCTAACTGATAGGCGAGAGTTGCTTTTATAAGACGTTTTGGTATGCTATTCTCATCACCTGCGAGGGTTTCATCCAACTGTGCAAAAAGCTGTTTTTTATCTTTTATTTTTATTTTAAAGTAATTAAGCCAGCCGCGCAGGATTGCATCCAGCTTTTCACGCATTTGTGATTCCGTATACTCGAAGGCTTTTCCGAGCAATCCGCCCACCCGGCGATTGAGTCGATGAAGCGCAGTATCGTCAGGGCGTTTCCCTTTTTCATCAAAGTGAAAACCAAGGAAAGAAAAGCCTTTGCTCAGAGGAACGATTTCTGTCTTTTCTTCGTTATGGGTGAGTTTTAGTTTTGCCAACTCTTCCCGGATCCATGCAAACGCTGTTTTCACGTCCTCTTCTGTTTTATCCAGAACCAAAATGTTGTCGGAATAGCGAATATAATTCCATTGCGCGCGGATCAGGCGGTCATCCAGCTTGTGCAGATAGACGTTGGAGAGCAGCGGTGATAACGGCAGCCCCTGGGCAATACCTTTGCTGTCCTGGCCGGAGAATGAATCGAGACATGTTCTTATAACGGCGAGCAGTTTATTATCTTTGACTTTTTCCTGCACGATGTGCATCAGCAGGTCTCGATCCACCGAATCAAAAAAGTTCTCAATATCGAGATTGAGAATCCATTCCCGTCCGCGTTTGAGGTTGCGTTGCACGCGTTCCAATGCTTTGTGCGCCGATCTTCCCGGACGGTAGGCATAGCTGCAGTTATGAAATATTTTTTCGTAAACCGGCTGTAAGACTTGTACGATGGCTTGTTCAACAATGCGGTCCCGGACAGCCGGAATATGCAGGATTCGTTCGCTGCCGGATTCTTTTTTGATGGTAAATGTTTTTAATGCCAGCGGTTGATACGAGCCGTCCACAAGAGCGCTTTTCAACAGGTTGAGGCTATCTTGAAGATTTTCCTCAAAATCTTCAACCGAAACTCTGTCGATGCCCGGCGCGCCGGCGTTGGCGCGCACGTGGGTCCAGGCGGTGTGCAGGACAGGGTCGGATAGAATAGAATTAAATAGCGAATCAGACATTAGGTTTCTCGTATTTTAGTAAAAATGATCGCTTCATTAACTCGGCTAATTTGAGAACGGAATAACATCACATGAAAAAGGCCGGGAAATTTCCGGCTTAAAAAAATACTCGAGATGTTACTAAAAACAGCGTGTCATTCAGAAGGAATCTTGTTGGGAAAACGCTGGGGGTGGAAGTTTCAATATCTAAACGTCTGGGCAACAAGATCCTTTCAGGATGACGTGAGTTGGGCTGACCTCGTTTAAGTGGCGGTATGGGCTAACCCATGAGTCCGGCTTTATGCAGAAAACAATAGACAGGCTTTGCGACCGATCATAGAGAGTGTGTATATGCTTATAAATTAATAGAAATTAATGGAACTTTAGCTGAGCTAACTTGGCATTATAACCCTCGATGCGTTTATCTATATTTCACCATTTTCTCCGGTCTTCCGTCTCCGGCCTCCGTTTTCCATTTCTCGTTTTTTCATTCTTTTATTGTACGAATTATTTTTGCTCTTTCCACCGGTTCCTTCAATGTCGTACCATCCACTATTTCAATTCCAAAATGTCGTGCGCGCTCGATATTGGTTCGTTTGACCTGAAACCGTTCGTCGCCGCGCTCGGTGAGTGTAAAAATATAGGGTTTTACACGCAGTCCAAAATCATTCCTTAAAGCTTCCAGCTTGTAAATGGTTTCATTGAGAATGTTTCTGTCGGCAGTACTGTCCCACAGGCCGGTCTTACATTCAATCATATACATCGTGTTGTGATAGACAAAAAGTACGTCAAATTCGTTCTGCACGCTCTCACGCATAATTTTTACGCCGACGCCTATTTCCCGCTCTTTCAGGTTGAGGAAATCTTTCATCCAATTGTACACATATTCTTCAAACCAGGAACCGGTGAGATAGTCGATCTCTTCGCGTGTGAGGAACGATTCGTTTTTTGGCTTAAATTTCCACCGTTTCAGCAAAACGTTTGCGGCATTGGAATCCAGAGGAACCTTTTTCTTTTTATTCCGCCAGGTTCGCAGTGTCGAAATAACGGCAAAATCAGGCTTTTCAAACGCGCGGAAGCTCCTGTAAAAAGCCAACGTATCAGCGACAGGGCGCGTGAGTTGATCGATTTTTTCTCCATTCGTTATCGAAATACCATATCCCGTCAGGTATTCCTGCAACCCCAGATTGGCCTTTATTTTGCGCTTTTTATTCTTCACTTGTGGGAAAATCTTCCAATAGACATTTGTGCCAATGGGCACATAAAATATCTCACTTGCCAAATTGCGAAAAAAATTAAAGACGCCCAGTGACATCAGCTTGGTGCCACCGGTAACATTGACCCAAAATTTGTCATCATCCTGATATTTGCCCTTTTCAAGCTGCCGGTTGATATCTGTCAAAGA
>JAACEJ010000431.1 GCA_011682565.1 Actinomycetota bacterium
TTGGGATCGCCGCTGCCGCCGTGCGCCCAATTGAAATCAAAATTGCGGTTGAGATCAATACCGTCCCCCGCTTCGTAAAGAATTCCGTTTTGATTATTGTCGCGCAAATTTTTTCGCCAACGCGGATCAATGCCCTGGGTTACCACATTGTGACCGTCCACATTAATAACAGGGATAAACCAAATTTCATTCGCATCCACCCAATGGCGCACACGCGCATCGCTGCTGTAACGGGTGAGCAGATATTGCATCAAAGTCATGCAAATTTCCACGCCGGGCAGCTCATCGGAATGAATGCCGGCGCTGAACAAAATGGCCGGTTCATCCTCTTCGGCCTTTGCATTGTCCGAAATCTTTACTGCCCAAATGGGTTGCTTCAACTGGCTGGTAACGCCGATTTGCCGCACCCGGACAATATCGTGATATTGCAATGCCAGCGAATCTATTTCGGAAACAATCTCTTTATAGGTGTGATAAATCGGGTCCAGCTTCATGGATTTTCCATAGAGCGCCCGGCGATACAATTCGACCTCATCCTTGCTGATCATTATTTTGCGCGATTTGTACCCGCGTTCCTTAAGCAGATCGTACTCATTCTCACTGACGACAGCAAGAGCCTTGCCATCAATCAGACCGGTCGCGAGTTTTATCTTCATAGCATCAAGCGCTTTGTACTGTACCGCGCTCAATTCAAGCCGGATGAGCAGCGTACGTTTTGGCTGCGCCCACAAATGCAAAGCAAAGCTTAATATCAGCACTAGAAAGATTAACACTTTTTTCATAAAACAACCCGTTTATGCTATTACGAAGTCCTTTCATCATACAACATTATAATTTCTAATTGCATTTCACTGCGCCGGGGTTATTGAAATATTTGATCGAATTTTTCTTGCATGCGCTCTCGTTCCAGTTGCCAGCCGATAACCGTCAAACCCTTTGGCAGCCTGCCGTCCGGCTCGATATCTTTTTCACTGTACTGCCCATGGACGACCTCTACAAAGCAGCGCTCATCTGCAAAGCGGACAACACCTTTCAGACGCAGAACCTGCGTTCCCAACTCCTCCAGCAACTGACGAAAAGCATCGCGATCAATATTCCTGTCTGTCCGGAACGACAGAGCATAAATATTTGCCGGAGGCGCCGTGGCCATTTTGCCTCGTTTTCGTTGGTGAGTCAGCGTTTCCAGAAATTCATCGGCAATTTTTCCGTAACTCACGCGGGCAACCGGCGCTGCTGTATTCAGCTTGTTCAGAACCGTTTGCAATTCATCGACAACAAACGGTTCCACACGATCGATCTTGTTGATGACAATGCCGTCAGCCCATTCCACCTGGCTTCGGGCCGGGCGCATGAAGGGCAGAACTTTGACAAAATTTTCCGCATCCACTAGGCACACATTCGCTTTAATTGCGAACTGTCCACGCAAGTTCGGCGAATCGATAAAATCTTCCAGATCACTCGTTTCCGCCACACCCGTGGCTTCTACAAGAACAAGGTCCGGCTGCACATCATTGGCAATCGCATCCAGCGTTTTGATAAAATCGGTTTTGATACAAATGCAGAAAAGACTGCCCTTGTTTAATTCGAATTTCTGAAAATCCCCGGCGCGAACAAGTGAACCGTCCACGCCGAGTGTACCGAATTCATTAATAATCAACGCGATTTTCTTTGATCTGATCGAGGGCAAGTCCAACAAATAATTGAGCAACGTTGTTTTGCCTGAGCCGAGGTAACCCGTCAACAGCAACATCGGAATCGGTTTTACGTAATGTCTTTGATCCATTCTTTTATCACCTCAACTGAAGGTACATTTCCCATTGATTTTACTTCACGCTTTTCGACGACCACCGCAGGTGTGTGCAAAACACCGAATTTTTGCAAATCTTTTTCATCAGTTAAAAAAACAATTTCCATGTCTGTGCCCAACTCCTGAATGGCGCGCCTGACATTATTTTTCGTTTCAATGCATCCCTCGCACTCGCCGCCGAGCACATACACCTTGCCCTGCTTTTGCAATATGCGCAATTTCATTTTTTCATTAATGCGCTTTTGAATGGCCGCAATCAACTCATCCCGGGGAGGAATGCGGGAAACAAAAGTGATCTGGCCGTCGATGCAGATTGTGGGGATATTTCTCACCATCAGCGAGGTCATAAAAGTCAGAGATTCGGCATCTTTGATTTTGTGCTCACGCCATTTCACGATACCCTCGAACTGCGGCGCAACCAATTCAACCGATTCCACCATGTACTGGCACGGCGCACAACTCTCCGAATCCAGGGTAATAATATCAACAACGACCTTGTCGATCTGCCCGTATTCACTCATATCGAGAAGCTCTTTTGTCGTTTCGGTCATCTCCATCGTTCGCAAAACTTCCCGCTGGTAATCATCGTGGACGATTTTTGTTACCGCCTGCAAATTCTCCGCAGGTGTAGCGTAGGGCAAATCACACCCCGGGGCAAGGATAAACCCGCGTTCGCCGCCGGTATCCATACATTGCAGTGCATTGCGCTGCACCTCTTCTTCCGAACCCAACAGCAGCGTTGCCGTCAATTGTAAATTTCCGCCGAAACTAATATCCTGCTTCAGGCAAACATCACGAACATAATCCAGGGCAATATTTTCATCTATGGAAATATTATTCGGTTTACACTCTGCCATGGCCTTTAGCACACGTTCTTTTCCGGTCAATTGTTTTTCTTTTTCGTTCATTTCTTCACCTTTTCCAGTGTCATTTTACCTGTAGCAGTCGATTAGATTTGAGTATTAAAAATACAGTTCTAAAATGATAAAATCAAGACTTGTCTTCTTGTAAGACACCTTTTACAGGTAAGTACGTTGATCACCGGTAATAAAGCGCAACTTTTTTTTGATCAATTCAGATGCTGCAAAATCATTTTCAGCCGGATTTAAATAACCATCTATTTAATTACAATTAAAAACACACATTTTAATCTGTTTTTAATATTTCTTTCTTATATTTTAAATTGATCGTTAAATTTTCATATCATTACCCCAAAAAAAATGGAGGTGCAACATGTTAAACAAAAAGTTATCCATATTTGCTCTGTTGTTTGTCGTGACAAGTTTTTTCATTCTGGCAGCATGTAATGGACAGCAGAAACAGTCCAATGTTCAGTTGCCGAGCAAGGCGGCGCAGGCCATTGCCAAGACGATTCCCGGCGCGAAGATCGTAAAAGTGAAAAAGGAAAAAGAGGACGGCAAGCAATTTTTTGAAGTGCAGGTGCAGGCCGGAGATAAAACTTACGAACTTGATGTAAGCGCAGATGGCAGGATTCTGAATAAGGAAGAGAACAGCGGAGAAGAGAGTGAAGAGGAAAACGAAGAGGAGACCGTATTCAATTTTGATTCGGATGTAGTCGGCAGCCTTCCCCAAGGCTGGAGCAACCGGAAAACCGGCAAGGGTGGTCTCGGAAGTTGGTCGGTCATGGCTGATCCCACAGCGCCCAGCAAGCCAAATGTACTGGCGCAGACCAGTAAGAAAAACCCCGGCTACCATTTTAATGTGGCAGTAGCCGAGCAGACCCATTTTTCCGATGTGGAAATCGAATTAAAATTCAAGGCAATTGACGGCCAGGAAGACCAGGGCGGTGGGCCGGTGTGGCGCTACAAGGATGCGGACAATTACTACGTCTGCCGCGCCAATCCGCTGGAAAGCAATTTCCGCGTGTACAAAGTGGTAGACGGCAACCGCAAGCAATTACAGAGCGCCAAAGTGGACATTCCTGCCAATGTCTGGCATTCGCTAAAAGTTAAAAATGTGGGCAATCATATTCAGTGCTGGTATGACGGCAAACTCTATCTGGACACGACCGACGATACATTTACATCCGGCAAAGTCGGTCTGTGGACCAAAGCAGATGCAGTGACCTGGTTTGATAATGTAAAAATCGAGAAAGAAGAATAGCAAGCATTTAACCATCAATTCTTGTTCCTGCTCAACCTTGAGAGATGAAGCAGGCAAAAACATTAAGAACAATATTTTACTTACAAGCAGAAAACCTCAGAGGTTTTAAAAACCTCTGAGGTTTAGCTCTTTTGTTCTGTCTTGAGAAAATGAATCATTTTGTCCATAATTATTTTGTCTTTTTTTCTTTAATTGCACTCAGGTTTTATAAAAGTGCGATAGC
>JAACEJ010000030.1 GCA_011682565.1 Actinomycetota bacterium
CACATCCTCGCACAAATCGGCCTTATTCAAAACGATCACAGGACGCGCGCCGCTGTCGCATGCGAGGGTTAAGTATCGTTCCATACGGCGAATGTTAAACTCTTTATCCAACCCGCTGACGAGAAAGACAGTATCGACATTTGCAGCAACGACCTGCTCGTCCAGACTCTCCCCTGCGGCTTTCCGTGAAAACCTTGTTTTTCGCGGCAATAGTTCCCGGATAATTGTCGTATTTTCCCCCGGGCGATTTTCTATTGCCACCCAATCACCAACCGTTGGCAGCAAACCTTTCGATCCACCAAGAAATAATTTACCGGCAACTTTTGCCGACAGCCTGCCCTCTTTTGATAGTACATCGCAACCGGTTCTATCCTGACGAATAACCCTGGCAGGAAGCATACCTTGCTCACGAAATGGTGCGAAATGCGCTTCAAAAAACGCGTCCCACCCCATGCTGTGCAAATCCAAACGTTCTCCTTTGCTCTATTATGGCAATGTTCTTATTTGATTAACAGCAACAAAGTGTTTTTATTTTATAAAATATTACTAAATTATTCGAGAAACACAAGCTCATTCTTTTCGTACAAAAAGCGCTTGACATAAAAGGAATGATTAGATTATGAGAACACCTGAATGGCTTAACCGCCTCAAACGCAATTACCAGATATTAACCAGTGATCTTAATTTCGCTGCTATCGAAACGCTCATCAAAAGCGATGCGCCATCCATGCTCGAGTTTTATACTCGCGACGCCAAACAGCCGGCGAGAAAAAGAAACCGTTTCGTGCGCACACTAAGCTTGTTAAAAAATCTGTTCATCGCTTTTGTCATAAAATTAACTCCCGCGCGACGGATTATCTATCTCGTTGCGCTTTATTTTTTTATATCCGGCATATTCAGCAGTCGTCTTTTGCATTCTCTCATCGGATTTCTTTTGGTAAACATTCTCCTGGCGTTTGAATTAGCCAACAAGCTTACGGCAAAAGACGAACTGGAGGTCGCCCGTTCTATCCAGCTTGATCTCATGCCCAAAACGGCCCCGCACCTTCCTCATTTCGATATCACATTCTTTTCAGAAACCGCACGAGAAGTCGGCGGCGATTTCTACGATTTTGTGCCGATGAACGGTTCTACACATGCGATGATGGTCATTATCGGCGATATTTCGGGCAAAGGGATGGGCGCTGCGCTCCACATGGTGCAGGTTCACACCATAATGAAAGATCTTGGCAATGAGGGCGATATTAAAGAACGGCTTGTTGAATTTAACAAAAGGCTGAAAAACCTTTTCCCGCCGGAAACTTTTTTAACGTCAACTTTTGTCGGAATAGAACGTGATAATAGCATCAAACTTTGCCGGGCCGGACACCTGCCGCTGATCTATTACGCATCAAGAAACAAATCGTGTTCCGAAATCACCCCCGGCGGCATCGGTATCGGGTTAGCAGATTCGACAATCTTTGCTTCATCGTTGCAGGAACAATCACTCGATATTTTTCCCGGTGATGTTTTGGTCCTTTATTCGGATGGCTTGAGCGAAACGATGAACAAAACCAAAGAGGAATTTGGCGAAGAAAGGATCAAAACGATCATTAAAAAGACGAGCCTGAAAACAGCTCTGGAAATCAAGGAGGCTATTCTCAAAAGCATCGTCGAATTCCGCGGCCTAACCCCGCCGCACGATGATCTCACGCTCATTGTGATGAAGGCGCATTGAATCAAAAATAGATACATTAGTTTACCCCGAATTATCGGGGAAGCGATCTTTATAAAACAGCACGTTAGTCGACATCCAGATTGCTTCGCTTCGCTCGCAATGACCGGGACGGGGTTCGAAAGCAAAAATATACATTAAAAATGCTTTCGAATCAATGCGAAATAAGAACAGATAGCGCCTTCATTACAAAAGAATAGGTATTTTGTAAGAAATTCATTATTTTTCCTGCCGATCAAAACAGCTTGCTGTTTGCCATTATCACCTTCTCCCCTGCAAAATAAAATTTGGAATGGAAAAACCAACAAGGAAAATCATGAAATATATTGGAACAACACTGCTTGCCCTTGCAATGAGCCTGGCATTCAATTCTTTTGCCCACGCTGACGGAAAACTATTGCGCGGCGAGAAATGGCAGCCGTTTTCTGTCAAAAATGCCAGGGCTGATTTTTACATCGCCCCAAATGGCCATGATGCCTGGTCCGGCACTTTAGCGGCGCCGAATGCTGCTGCATCGGATGGGCCTTTTGCTACCATTGAACGCGCACAAAAGGCTGTACGTGAACTAAAAAAACGTGTTTACAAACCCAAAGACAAGCCGATTGATAATCGTTTCATCGGCTCCCCGCATCTGTTCGGCAGCGGCCGCGATATTCTTGTTCTGATCAAAGGAGGCTTTTATCAATTGGAAAAACCTCTGACATTCACTCCCGCTGATGGCGGCGAGCGCATTGAGACCAGTTTGCCGACAGGCGCATTTGAATATCATAAATTAAAAGATCAGTATGTAACTTTTGCCGCTTATCCCGGGGAAACCCCGATCATCTCCGGGGGGCCACGTTTGATGAATTGGTCCCTTCGCAACGGCGTGTGGAGCACGCACCTTTCACAAAAGAATGTGGAACGATTGGTCGCGAATGGCAAAATGCAAACCCTTGCCAGAACGCCAAACACAGGTTTTTACACGCCTCCCAAAATCTCACAAAATGCCGAAGAATTTTATTTCAATGATGGCGAAATCAAACAATGGCGAAATATGGAGGATAATCGCGTCATCATGCTGCTGCGCTGGCACACCGGAGTGAATTCGATTGCAAAAATTGATAAACACAAGCACCTTGCTTATTTGCAAAAACCACAACCGGGCATCACCGTCGTACCGCCGCGCTACTATGTCGAAAATGTTCGCGCATTGCTTGATGCACCGGGAGAGTGGTTTTTTAATAAAAAAACAGAACAGCTTTTTTTTATTCCTCCAAAAAAAATAGCAAATCCCAACAACGCCAACATCGTTGCCCCCCGACTGAGCCAACTTTTAATCGTCAAGGGTGAACGTGACCATCCGGTGAGGAATTTGCGCTTTTATGGTTTACATTTTGAAGCAACGGCTCCGGGAAACGACGCGATCTTGTTAGAATATGCTCATGCCTGCGAAGTGATCGATTCCGAAATTCGCAGTATTGGTGGAGCGGCGGTCAGGCTCTCAAAAGGATGTTATCAAAACCGTATTATGCATGATACTATCGTCAGTGCGGACAAGGGCGCTATTGCCGTTGCCGGTGACGCGCACCCAAAAGACTGGACGGATATTATCAGCGAAAACACCATTTCGTTCAACACCATTGACGATTGCGGCGGCAGCACCATTTCTGCATCCAATACGCTTTACACTACCATTTCACACAATGAGATCAGCAACAACCGCGGGCGCTATTCGATTTCTGTCGGCGGGTGGAGCAATCTGGAAGAAGCCATAGATTACGGCTATCGTGTGGAATACAATCATATTCACAACGTGCAAAAATATGCGGATGATTCAGGCGCCATCAAAACTGCCGGAATGACGCATGATTCGTACGTTCGCTATAACCTCATCCACGACGTTAAAGCCGGTTATTACAATGATAATGTTGGTTTCTGGTTCGACAACATGTCATCCGGCTGGACGACCGAGTATAATATTTATTATAATCTCCAACAGGGAGAAATGAAACTCTGCGCCGCCAACCTCGTGGACAATCTTTACCGCGACAACTTTATCATCGAGCCGCCCAAAATTAAACCGGAAGGCATCATCGATGGCGAACCATCATTCGACTTTGCTGATTTAACAATTGCACAATCAACAACCAATGATATCCGCGTTGGCCATGAGGTTACGTTTACCGCCAAAGTTTATAATGCCGGTTCGACAGGTATAGAAAAAGTGGCTCTGAACATTGACGGCAAGATTGTGCAATCACGTTTATTTCCGGTGATTCACAAAAACAACAGGATCATAAAATTTACCTACCAGTTTTCCAGCCCCGGGGAACATCGGGTTGCCATAGGCACAACTCCCTACCGCTTGATTACGGTGACGGGAAACAAGGTCGCCGTTTTGTACGACAGCCTGCGATTATCCGAATCGATCATTCCTGTTGGCGAAAATATTTCTGTCAGCGCCATCATAAAAAATGTTCAAAATGCAAAACAAATAATGAACATACCTCTCTACCTGAACGATCAAGTTGATAAAAACCAAATCATCAGATTGGCCACCTTCGAAAGTCGGAGAATCCAATTTTCCGTTACGCCAAAGGCCGGAACCTACTCGGTCAGAATCGGACGAAGCGAATCAAAACAGTTACGTGTTTATCCGCATCATCTTTTGGAGATGCAGAAAGCAAATCTGAAAACTTTTATTTCCGGGACAGCCTACCCCTGTGAATTTAAAATCGATCAAAAGGGCAATCGCTATCAAATCAGGGTGGGTGGCACGGATTTTTATCATGCTGAAGATTCGTATGGCGCTATTTATATTCCGCAAGTGAAAGGAAATTTTGTTGCAACGGTTAAAGTGAAAAGTTTCGGCCCGAAAACGCACGAATGGTTCCGTGCCGGCATCTTTGTACGCAACGACATCAGCAAAAGCTTTGACACCGGACCGGGCAGCAAGGGTTCGGTACTGGTTTTCACAACGCCTGGTCGGGCTGGGCTCCAATGGGATGAATTCGCCAGCGGTTGTATGCACAAAGCCACAAGTGAGAATCTGCCGGAAAACACTGTTTTTCCGGTCTGGCTAAAGTTGATACGGCATGGAAACAGTTTTTCGGGATATATCAGTCTGGATGGAAAGAACTGGAGTATCGAACGGCATACAGGTATTGTCCCGGAAATTAGCGATGCCATCGACATTGGTCTCGCCGCCGGTTCGGATAACAAGGTACCCTATCAGGTGCAGTTTGAAGATTTTCAAATTGACATTGAAAATGCAAAATAAGAATCTTCGACACCGGATGCCGCGATAGCAGGTTGGCTGCCGGAGATGAAACGACTTGATTTTTAAAGCATAATTCTTTAAACTATTGCAATGAATTTAGGAGATTATAATGCCTTTGGCAACTTTAAAAAAAGCAACTGAAGAGCTTGGGATTTCTTTCGACGATACCGTCTACTACTATATTCAAGATAACAAAGGCATCATCGAAATCAGCCTTACGGCAACGGATAGAGATGTTGAACATTCTTCTGTCCATGACGTATCGCAAGACTATCTCACGCAAGACGAACTGGATTACTACCTCAATTTGGATGATAAATGAAATCCTTTAAGAAAGGGCAAATTTGGCTCGTTAATTTTGATCCAAGTTTTGGTCACGAATATCAAAAAGTACGTCCGGCAATAATTATTCAAAAGATGCAATTTTCTGATTACCCTCTTATCACAATTATCCCCGTTTCTTCTAAAATTTCAAAACAATATTCATTCGATGTTTTCATGCAAAAAGATTCTGAAAACCGACTCATGAAGGATTCTATTGCAAAGATAAGACAAGTGAGTAGTTTTGATAAGCGTCGTTTTCTTAAATACATTGGCATTGTAAATAAAAATACGATGGCAAAGATTGAGGAACATTTACGCCTATTTTTAGGGCTGTAAAAATATCAATGCATTGAAAAATATCGACAACCAGAGTCGCTATCGCGGCATCCGGTGTATAGGCAAGACGCCGGGTGCCCGACAGGGCTTCGGCTGTCGTAAATTCATAAATTGAGTTACTCGTAAACTCTCAAAGTTAAAACCAGGAGTAAATTTATGCCCCAAAGCCAAATCAAGCGATCCCCGTTTCCCGGCACCTTCTGGGCAGCCAACACAATGGAAATTTTCGAGCGCATGGCGTGGTATGGCTTTTGGGCCGTATCCTCGCTCTATCTCACCGCACCGGTGCGCGAAGGCGGACTCGGTCTGACATCAGAGCAACGGGGGCTCGTCCAGGGGATCGTACCTTTTATTTTGTATCTGCTGCCGGTCATCACCGGCGCCCTGGCCGATCGCTATGGCTATCGCAAAACTTTAATTATCGCCTATTCCCTTTTGACCCCGGGATATTTTTTACTGGGACAATTCAAATCGTTCGAAGGATTTTTTGCCATCTTTTTGTTCGTCGCCATTGGCGCGGCTATATTCAAACCCATCGTTGTCGGCACCATCGCCCGGGTAACAGACAAGACCAATGCTTCCGTTGGATTCGGCATTTTTTACCAGATGGTCAATATCGGTGGTTTTCTCGGACCGATTGTCGCCGGGATCGTTCGTGCTTTGGCGTGGAAATATGTGTTCATAGCTTCCACATTCTGGATTTCACTCAACTTTATTGTCGTCCTGTTTTTTTACAAAGAACCGACCACTGAAGCGGCTTCCGGCAAAGGCCGTTCCCTGGCAAAAGTTCTGCAGAATTCTCTGCTCGTTTTGAAAAACTGGCGCTTTGTCCTCTTTCTGCTCATCCTCTCCGGTTTCTGGACGGTCTTTAACCAACTCTTTCTTACCCTGCCGGAGTACATCCGCGATTTTGTCAATACACAGGATATACTGCAAACAGCGGCACATTTCTTCAGCACCCTTGGCATTCACTCATGGGCGCACTCCTTACAAGGCCTGATCACATCCGGAAAGCAGATCAACCCGGAGTATATCATTAATGTCGATGCCGGCATGATCATTATCTTTCAGGTTTTTGTCTCCTGGGCCATATCGCGTATGAAACCCTTTCACGTTATGATCCTCGGCACGATGCTGCTGTCCATCGGTTTTGCACTAAGCGCCGTGATCCACTCCGGTTGGCCGCTGGTGCTGTCGATTATGGTTATTGCCTTCGGCGAAATGATGGCCTCACCCAAAAGCCAGGAATACACCGGCAGCATCGCACCGCAGGAGCAAAAGGCGCTGTACATGGGATATTATTTCGTTTGCATTGCGTTGGGAAACTTGTTCGGCGGCATCCTGTCCGGCGAATTATACGGACATTTTGCCCGCGATTTGCAACGGCCGGACATTATGTGGATGATATTCGGCGGTTTGGGGATAATCACGGTCGTGGCATTGATTGCGTATAATAAATTTGTGATCCAGAGACAATAACTTCATTTATAGCCGTGCAGGCTGTAGATTTTCAGGGTGACGCGCTACGCTTTCTGCAGGATATAGCGGCAAGTTGTTTTGGTTTGGAGCAGAGACCCTTATTCCTTTTACGCCCGGGATTTCCCGGTCCTGGGCGATCAGAATGTTTTTTGTCCGGTGAGACTATTTTCTTTCCAATGCCTCGATCCGTTGTCTTAATTTATCATTTTCTATTTTGAGCTCTTTGATCGCTTCAATCAAAGGAGCGACAAGTTTATCATAAGCAATGGATTTATAGCCGTCCTCATCTGTAGACACAGCCTCGGGGAAAACAGCTTCTACTTCCTGTGCAATCAGCCCTATTTGCAGATCATTTTCCTTCTTCCCGGAGCGCCATCGGAAATTAACACCACGAAGAGAAACGACCCTTTCGAGCGCATTATCAATCGCTATAATATCCTTTTTTAATCGTACATCGGAAGGTGAAACATTCTCCCCACGAATTGTACCTTCTACATCGAGTGCATAATGGGGATTTGATTTCCCTATTCCGACCCTGCCAGAGTCTGTGATTACAATCTTTGCATCATAATCATCAGAGTCGATTCTGTTTTGAACAACAAGCTTTGAGGTCCCGTCAGGGTTTGTAACGTTAGCAAATATTTTCCAGTCAGCGTGATGAGGAGAAATATTATAGGCGTTCCCTTTAAAGACCAATGCGTGCGAATCTTTAAATCCATAAGAAGCTAATGATGGCGGCTGCAGAATCAGCATCTCAATGGGATCGTAATCTATTTCAGTTTGATTATTTTTCTGAGCAAAATTACCCATTATGACCGATCCGTTGATCTCGTTTATTTTAATAGATTCTCTATTCCAGCCGGCAGTATGATCAGCCAGCGAAATCGTAATGGGTCTTGCTGTCTGTCCGTTACCCGACTCCATGTGTAAAGAATACATTCCCTGACGATAGGAATGCCATCCTATATCCAGGCGGCTATACGGTCCGCCACCATTACCTTCACCATAAGCCACAAATTCAGTGGCAGCCGGAAAAGCTGATGGTCCCCAGATTTGCGCCGGCGGACGCAAATCAAGAGCCACCCGAATCTTACCTTGATCATGTATACCCACAATGCTGAGAGCCATTTCATCCGCCCCTGAATTCTCACTAATTGCCACAGTAGGAGAAGTAATCTTGCCAAAATAAAGACCGGCACGTGGTCCTAAGCCAATATTGCCGGCTACTGCTAATTTTCTCGAAGCTGGATTTGCAGTCCCGATGCCTACATTGCCTTTGGAATAATAAATGTTATTTCCTGATAGGTTCCAGATGCTCGATCCGTCGGCAGCAGAGGTCTGCATGGTTCCATCCGGAAACTTGAAGCCGCCAATTGTCGAGTAAATAATGCCGGCCACTTGGAGTTTTTGGCCTGGATTCGTCCTGCCAATGCCGACGTTACCGTTGGCTGGAAAAACGTTAGAACTGCCAAATACTGACCGTGCACTCAAACTATATGCCGAAGAAGTCAACTCTATCCGCGGGGTGAGATCAGAACCCTGCCCCACAGTTATTCCAAGCCAATAGGGTTTGTCAAACGGAAGATTCAAAGGATTAGTGCTTCCCAAAATTACGTTAAAGATGCCATTGCTGACAGGAATCGATGCTCGCTCCTCTGACCACAATAAACTACCACCTGTTGAATCATCATAAATCTTGAAGATGAAATTTTGATTGCCATTCACAGTGTTACCGTTGACATCGGTCAAAACGCCCTGATAGCTTATAGTCTGAGGAATCTGACCGATTGCAGTTTGCAAAGCTATAACATAAAATATAAAGTTGATCAGGATTTTTCGTCTCATTTTTTAAGCTCCTTTAGTGTGAGTCTTTTGATAATACATAATACTTATTTGGTCCAATAAAATATGGCTATAATTTAGAAAAGTCGCAATGAATTTTTGAGTTTTCGACGCTCCTGAGGTCTATTTCTGCCCGGTTGGGGATTAACATTCCTCATCATTTTCCACCCGGCACGGATGTTCAGGGCGATCGGGTTGATGGGAATTGACATCCCACGTCATTTCCCGCCCGGCACACACGTGCAGAACGATCTCGTTTGGATCACCTACACTGACGGCTCATGCCGGAAATGTTCTAACCCTTTAAAACGAATCCCGTGCTGAAAACAAAAAATATTGGTAATAGTTCAGCCTCTTTATTTTTGGACACTGATTTTCGCAGATACACGCAGATAAAAAATGAATTTAATTGGTTTATTGAGTTAATTGACAATTTTTTACAATGAACTCAATCAGCGGTAATCAGCGTTTATCTGTGTCCAATTTTCATACACCTGAACTGTTACAAATATTGCAGTTTTACAATTTTCCCTTGATTTTATGATTTTTCTTTGTTATACTTCTTTTTCGTGTTACCAATCTTTAAATCGTAACACTATAATAATAAGGATTGTTGATCTATAACCTTGAAATTAAGGAGAGGAGGACATGCGAATAAAGATCGCTTTGATATTTACCATTTTCTTATTCACAGTTATTTCTGTTCAAGGAGCTACAATTACGGGAAAAGTTCTTGATCCGAATGGACATCCTGTGGCCTTTACAAATGTGATGGTGGAAAATTCAACCATCGGTTCAATCACCAACAGAGACGGCGAATTCAAATTATCCCATGTACCTGCGGGCAAACAGGTCATCAAGGCTTCCCACATTTCTTTTGTAACTGCCAGGGTCACTGTTGAAACGCCTGCCACGGATGTGGTTATTAAGTTCGAGCAGGAAGCCGTCATCAATATGGATCAACTGGTTGTTTCCGCTACCCGCACCCCAAAGACGCTCGAAGAAACGCCGCTTCCGGTAACCATCATTCCCCACCAAACAATTGAAGAAATTCAGGCTATAACGCTGGCCGATGTGATGGAACAGGTTCCCGGCGTTGTGTTGGTGCCCAACGGATTCACTCGCTACAGCGTCACACTTCACGGGCTGCCCGAAGAGTATTCGTTGTTATTGGTTGATGGTCAGCGAATTTACGGCCGGCACGCCGACGCCAAGGATCTGGCTCATATTCCCGTCGGTATGATCGACCACATTGAACTGGTGAAAGGGCCGTCATCAGTTCTTTACGGCAGCGATGCGGTGTCCGGCGTGATAAACGTAATCACAAAGACCGGGCAGAGCACACCATATTTTGAGTATTCCGGCTCCGGTGGCAATTATAATCGTTATATATCGCGGCTGAACATTGCCGGTAAAACCACTGCGATCCGTAATTACCTTGCCATGAGTTACAACAGTTCCGATCAAATGGCAGAGGGGTATGGTTTTTCCAACTATAATGTCCGTTATAACGGACGCTTGAATCCGTCGAAGAAGGCTGAAATTCGTATGGGAGGCGGCTATTTCTCCGAGAAAACAAAAGACATGCCGGTGACAAAGGGTCATAAAGAAGGCGGCCCCTATTTGACGGATGATGTCTACGATCTCAATGTGGGCTATCACTACCGGAGATCGGCTAACAGTTTTTTTAATCTTTCCGCCTATTTGTATAATCAACATCGATGGGACAATCGTCCCGGCAGAGCCGACCGCACCTGGGACAGAAAGCATTATCGTCTGGAAGGGATCGCGCAATTTCAATTAAAGCGGCATGAACTTGTTTTTGGCTTTGAAGGGCGAAGCGAGTATCTGGATCAAACCCAGATTGCCGGCACCAGAGACCAATGGCTCTTTTCTCTGTTTGCTCAGGATACCTGGCGGTTAAGCAAAACCCTGGCGGCTGTCACAGCGACGCGGGTTGAAAATTACAATAAATGGGGTGTCATTTTTGTGCCGCGAGTCGGATTGTCCTGGAACACGACCGAGCAGCTCACAATTCGTTTGTCCGGCGGAACATCCTTCCGGGCGCCGACCCTGGAAAACATATATGTGGAAACATATTTTCATCCCTGGGGAGGCGGCTTCTGGTCCGGCGGAAATCACGATTTAAAAGCAGAAAAGGGCGTTGGAGCCAATTTCGATATTGAATGGATTCCAACCCCACAGCTTGTGCTGTCAACGGGACTGTTTTATAATAAATTAAAAGACAGAATCGCTTCGGTTGAAACCGGTCGCGAAATGAACGGATCGCCCGTTCGGATGTTGATGAATTCCGAAGAAGCTGTAAGCCATGGCGTCGATGTTCAGTTGAATTGGATCGTAAGGTCCGGCTGGAAGTTGGGTGTCAGTTACGGTTACATTCACTCGGAAGATAAAGCCACCGGCAGGCCGTTTTATCTGATACCTTACAACAAAGCCGGTTTGAATCTGAATTGGAAATCCCGCAAGAGGGGTACCATTTTCGATTGGAGATGCACTTATCTCGGCACGCGACAAACCAACCGGGAAACATTGGCAGAAGCTTATATTTTAGATGCTAATATAGAACAAAGAATCTGGAAAAGCTTGAGTTTCTTCGTGGCGGCGGATAATTTGCTCGATGAAGAATTATATCCAAGTCATTATATAAACTATGGTCGTACATACCGTCTTGGCTTTCATTTTAAAAGATGATCGCTCACTTATCCTGAAAATGGGGTGTCCGTAACACACCGTCACGATGACCACAAAAATTTTAATTCTTGAAAAAAAGTGAAAGGAAGCTGTCATGAAAAAAATATTTTTAATGTTAGCTGTTTATTTTATGACAATTAATTTAGCCACGGCTCATCATCAAATCGCCTATCTGGCTCCTGCCGATAAAGGTATGGTGGCGTTTTTAAGCTCAGGCCATCATCTGCCCATGGGAGATAATTTTTCCGGACTGGCAAGCTATGAGGAAACCGCGATCATCACGCCCGGCGGCAAAAAGTACGAGTTGACGCATGCGACCAATATGGGACTTTTCGGTTTTTCGTACGCGCCTTTAACGGAGAAAGGACTGTACATTTTAAAAATTGCTGCTGAACATTATGGGACGAAAACAACCCAGGGCTATTTTCGGGGCCCGAAAAAAGAAGCCTTAAAAGCAGGGCGGAAAGTGATCGAAGCCAAACATACATTTCGTTATAGCAAAAGCTATCGCTGGAATGGCAATGGTCCGGCTCCAAAATTGAGCGTCGGTCACGACATTGAAATGGTGCCGGATAACATGCCAAAGGTTTTGAAGAAAGGTGATAAATTAGCGGTCACTCTTTTATTTAAAGGCAAGCCGACTGCGGACATGATCATCGGTGCCACGGCAATGAAAAAAAACTGCGGCAATATCGCTCATCCCGATGAGAAGGATAAATTCATACAGACAGTGACCACAGATAAAAACGGGAGGGCGGAACTGGAGATGGTCGAATCCGGTTGGGTGGTTTTTGTGGCGGAAAAATTAATTGAAAACCCGAAACCCGATGTGGACAAGTTGTATTATTCAACCGTACTCACCATCTGGGTTGAAAAGTAAAGGAGGCGTGGATGAAGAAATCATTATATTTTTTGACGCTTTGTTTTTTCTGTGTAACCGGTCTCGCTCTGGCGCATGGTGTTGTCCATGAAGTTTCCACGGATTCATCGATCATCATCAAAGTTGAGTATGAAGAAGGAGGCGCCATGAGTTACGCC
>JAACEJ010000432.1 GCA_011682565.1 Actinomycetota bacterium
TGGGAGGTTATAAAAATCCATTATGCAATGAACAATCACAGCCCCGGCCAGGATAACATCGGCACGCTCGGGATGAAGGCCGACTATTTTCTGCCGCTCACGAATTGTTTTCTTTTCTAGTTCACTAATTATTTGTAAAAGATGTAGGCGGGATAATTCTCCATGATGCACTTTTTGCGGTTCGGTAATGTCAATTCTTTTGTCCATCATGGCCAGCGTCGTTGCCGTACCGCCCACACAAACGCAGCCGGAAACAGGCGCTGAATCCGAAAAATTTCTTTTCAACCCACCCATAATAAAAGCTTTTAGATCGGATATTTCCCTCATTTTAACAGGATCGGAATGCAAAAATTCCCGCATCATTCTGCGACTGCCGATATTCAGGCTCTTTCTGTCGATTAAAAGTTCCCTCCTGCCGAAAATAAATTCTGTACTACCGCCGCCAATATCGCAGACGAGAAAATCCGCATCGAAGCGAGAATCACTGATAACACCCCGGAATGAAAATAAAGCCTCCTCGTCGCCGGAGAGGATTCTGCAGACAGTCCCCGTCTCCAGCTCTATTTTCCCGACAAATTCGTCCCGGTTAACAGCGTCCCGGGTAGCACTGGTTGCAAAAATGACAATGTCGGTGACATCATCATTTTTGCAAAAGTCCAGATAATCTTTCAAAACAATCAGGACGCGTTGCATGGCTTTAAAAAATAATCGCGACGAAGCATCGAATCCGTCGCCGAGACGGGTTATGCGTTCTTTGGTCAAAAGAGGGAAGAAATTACCGGAGGAATCAATGTCTGTAATGAGCAGCCGTGTGGAATTGGTTCCAATATCAATGGATGCTTTTCGAATCATACTTGAAAAAACGATGAATTTGGATGGCGGGAGATCATTCGACTAGTCAATTAGTTTTGCGTAAAGCAAATCGACTGCTTCTGTAATCCGGCGGATATCTTTCATCCTGCCTTTCTTCGGTTTCAATTTTACTTCATGCAGCACCTGGAGCATGAGAGCCAGTTGCTCACGATCGCGAACAGCCTCGGGGCTGTCTTCATCAAAAGATGAGAGACTGTTAATACACCAAACCATTTTTGCTTCCAGGTTTGACTGAAAACGAGAAATAATGTCCCGGGTAACCACGCGCAGATTTCCAATTTCGTTTAATATTTCCTGGCGTAATCCATTGGCGTTATTGTTTGCTTTTTTTTGTGCCATACAAAACTCCCGGGTACTGTTTATTCGGTTAACAATTTTTCAATTTTCATTTGTACTTCCAGAGAAATAGCGCGTGGTAAGCGATTCCCCTTGATGATCTCAAAGTGAAATCTTTCATTTAATTGTCGATATTCGGCTTTCATTTTTCTTTGATACTTTAGGAAACTATCAAAAATATCCCGAGACAAGTGAATGTCCATGCCCGATTCCCAGTAATTCAGACTGGCGTTTTTCTGAAAATTTCTTTCAATCAGAAAGCGCGGTGCAACATCCAGATAGAAAACAGCGTCGGGTACCAGTGCAATATTGGTGTACAATTGAAACAGCCATTCCGGATTGCCGCCACGCACGAGGTCACGGGCAATCAGAGTATAAATATATCGATCGGCCAATACGATAAAGCCGGCTTTCAAAGCAGGTATGATCGTATTCTCCAACTGGTCGGCAAAATCGGTGGCATAAAACAAACTCAACGTAATCGGACTGAGAATGTTCCCCTGCATTGCGGTTGCCAGTTCGTTGCTTACCAGTGTCGATCTTTTTAATCCGACGTTTACGGTCGCATGGCCGTGTCCTTCGAGCCAGTCCGTTAAAAGGCGAATTTGAGTCGATCGTCCGGATCCGTCGGCACCTTCGATGACGATGAGTTTGCCCAACAAATCTTTTGGATTCAAATTCGGCAAGCCTTTTCCGTAAAATTTCATAGTCGGCCCCTCACTCTTAATTTAAATGCCGGGAGGTCTATTTGTTCAGAAACAACCTTGCGCACTAATTTTTGCTGTTCTTCCGCCGGTCGGCCCGCATTGATAATTTGAAATTTAAATCTTTTGGCCATCTTTGAATATTCATCATTAATTCTACCCTGAAAGATACCAAAGCTTTCATACGGGTCGGTAGCAAGGTTGAGGTCCATGCCTGCTTCATGATACTTGAGGGTTGGACGTCCATCAAGGATGCGTTTGATGGCAATTTTGGGTTGTAACCTGAAATAAAAGGTAATATCCGGCAGAGTTGCAAAGCTGTAATTATTCATCACCCATTGCCGGTCGCAACCGCGGACAGCGTCACGTGCAAAAGCGGTAAAAAAATATCTGTCCGCCAGCACAATATAGCCCGCGCACAAAAGCGGCCAGATTTGTCTTTCATAGCGGTCGGCAAAATCGGTGCAATGGATGAGAGAAAAAGTTGTCGGCGTTAACAACCGCGCTTTTTTCCCTTTTTTGGTCGCTTTTTTCACCAGCAGGGAAGAATTCCACTCGGTGAAAAAGACCTTGTAACCTTCCAGTTCCAGCCAGCGTTTCAAAAGATATATTTGCGTCGATTTGCCCGACCCGTCAAGACCTTCAACAGCGATAAGGCGGCCTTTACAATTGTGCTTTGTGAGGTTGCCCATAATTTGCCTTTTAAAAAGATCAATTTTTATTTATTTGTTTAGAAAATATAACAATCAAGGCTATAATGCAAGAATTTAATTGGTTATAAAGCAAAACGGCCGTTAATAGAGGAAAACATTTATTCGCCCCATATCTCTGACCGCAACCGCTGCAAAAGCGCAACAGACTTTTCAATATCCTTGATTTGCTGTTCACCGGAAATTTCTCTTTCGATGGTAAGCGGGCCCACATAGCTGATTTCTTTCAGCGTTTTCAAAAAAAGTTCCATATTCACATCGCCATCACCAAGAATAACTTCTTCGCCCCATTCCTTTCCGGGGTTGACAGCCCATTTTGCATCTTTGCAATGAACGCTTTTCACATGACCGGCCAACATCTTTAACGCGGGAATGGGTTCGCCTGAACCGTACAAAATCATATTCGCGGGATCAAAATTAACAGCCAGGTTTTCGCGATCGACATCCCTGATGAATTGAAAAAGTGATTCCGCCGTTTCCTGGCCTGTTTCAAGATGAAGCCGCTGGCCGTTTTGTTTGCAGTAATCGCATAATTGCTGCGTTATTTCCACAATGTCACGATAGGCCGCCACGTCGTTTTTTTCAGGAATGAACCCCAAATGCAAGGCCGTAACAGCAACACCCAGTTCTGCGGCAAAAGCGGAAATTGCCTTTGCTTCGTCAAAGCGGGAAAAACGAGTTTCCAGGGGAACCAGGCCAACAGTTTCCTGCACCGTGGGAATATCTGTATAACTTTCTCCTTCAAATCCGCAAAAAACGGTCGTAATCTTAACATTAGCCTTTGCAAATTTTTCCTGAAGAATTTTTACATCATCAACTCCGCGCCGATTTTTCGGGGGCGCTAAAATTTGCGCGGTGGGAATCTCCAACTTTTGTGCGGCAGCCAACCGCAGGTCCAAATCATCATCAACAATAATAAATGCGCCAATAGGATGTTTTGTTGTCATTTATTCTCCTTTTTCTTTTATCATCGGGAAACCTTTTCCACGAACGGATAGGTAATGACAGCCCCATACGGTGGGGGTGCATAAAGATCAATATTCGCCGGGACGATAAACTCCCTGCCTTCACTTAAAGCCGGTACATCCTCGATATGTGAAATAAGCTTACCTTCTTTGTTCCTGGTCGCCGTTATCACCGTTCTGATATCGATATGCGACGGCTTACCGTTCATTTCCGGAAACACCTGTATCCATTTAATTTGATTAAAAGAGCCGCTCCGTAATGTCCAGGATTTGTCGTCATCATTAGGTCTGGGCGTTGCGCCCCAGCTTCCTTCGCCGATGAACATGGTGCCGTTTTTGTCGTCACGAATAAAGCCTTCGCTGCTTCCGGGCTCGTTGCTCGGCCGGACGGGAAAAGTAATTTTCGACATGTGCGAATCGCCTTCGAGAGCGATATCCACGCCATATTTGAAAAATAAAGGCGCCCATTGTTCATATTGAAAATCTTTGTTTGGCTTTCTGCCCGTGTGCGGCCGAAATGGTTTGTGGTACGCAGCAAAAATATATTTAAATTTTT